>CAYVDX010000235.1:0-6091 GCA_964450485.1 uncultured Calditrichaceae bacterium | reverse complement strand
CGATGCCGTTGGGCAGCAGCGGCAGACCGAAGCGGAGCATTTCCCTGCCCAGCGAAAAATCCAATCGCGGCTGTAAATAGCGAAAAATAATCGGCGACATCACAACCAAATTGACAATCGCCGCGGCCAGCGATGTGTAAAAAATGCCCATGACGCCTTGCTGTAGGATCACCACAAACAGGATGTTAAATCCCAATTCCAGCGTAAAGCGCAGCGATTTGTACGCGGTAAACTGAATCGATTTTTCTTCCGCGCGCAGGATGAGGTAGGGCAAATTTCCAAAAGTGTCGAACAGCAAAATCAGGGCGGCAATGCGGATCAGCGGCTGGTAATCGACGCTTTTTAGCAGAAATTGAGCGATGTTTCCGCTAAAAAACATCACCGCGGCGGTGGAAATGAGGCTGGTCAAAAGCAGGATGTAAAACGTCGTGGAAAATACGGTTTTGCGATCGGATTTGCCCAGGAAAAAGTAGCGCATCATCGCCGAATCCATGCCGTAGAGGAAGAAGAAATTCATAAAAGCGATGAAGGTAAATACGATGACATAATCGCCGAAATCATCCTGGGTGGGAATGTAGTTAAAATTGGTGTAAATCGGGAGCAGCAAAAAGCCCGGCAGCCGCTGCATGGCGGTGCTCACGGCGTAAATCGCCGAATGGCGGGCAAGGCTGGAAATCTGGCGGAAAGGGTTCATTTAAAAGGTGTTGATCATGGGTATTTACGGTGTTTGGCTTTGGTACAGTCCAAATTTAGCGCGCACTTCTTTCACAGCTATTGTTCTCCCGGCGTTACTGTCTTCAAGGCCTGTCTCGATGGATTGACGAACATAAATTTTATACATTAAATCGTCCCATGTTGCATCATCCGTCAATGCTTCAATTAGCCTGAGCGCATCATTTTTTATACCGGTTGATTCCATTTCCATTTTGTAATCTCCATTTTTATTCCCACGAAAATTAATAAAATATCCGTTCAAATCAATATTTAATCCGTGGCAAGCTCAAATTTCAATCCGTCATACGCCAGGTGGATGTTGTCCGGCAGTTTCGCCTCGGTTTCATCGTGCATGATTGCGTGGGAAAGATGGGTGAAATAGGTTTTTTGCGCGCCGATTTTTTGCGCTTCCCGCACCGCTTGTTCAATGGTAAAATGGGTGGCGTGCGGTTTTTCGCGCAGCGCGTCAAGGATGAGAACTTCCAGACCGCGCAGCCGTTCATACGACGCCGGTGGAATGTAGTTGACGTCCGTGCAATAAGCAAAATTGCCGATGCGAAAACCTAGAACTGGCATTTTTCCGTGCATCAGCGGGATGGGAATAATTTCCACGCCGCGAACGGCAAATGGCTGCGCGTCAATTTCGTGAAGCGTGAGTCGCGGCACGCCGGAGGGTTGTTTTTCATCGCTGAATGCGTAGGCAAAAACCCGTTTGATATTGTCGAAGGTTTCTGCCATGCCATATAAAGGAATGGCGCATTTATTCAAAAAATTAAAACTGCGCAGATCATCCAATCCCAGAATGTGATCCACGTGATGATGGGTGAATAAAACGGCGTGGAGACATTTTATCCCGGAGCGCAGCATCTGCTGGCGATAATCCAGGGAAGTATCGATCAGCAGTCGCGTTTCGCCGATTTCCAGGTACGCGGAAGTGCGCAGGCGCTTATCCCGGGGATTCGGCGAGCGGCAAACCCGGCACTCACAGCCGGCCATCGGCACGCCCATCGATGTTCCGCTGCCCAAAATTTCGATGTTCATTTTTGTCATTTTTTACACGCCGGCAAGCTGAGCGAGTCCGGTTTCAGTTTCAATTGTCGCCGAAAATATAAATACGGTAACGCTAAAAAGCTAAATTTTTTACAAAGTTTGATGTGATGATTACACAACAGTGTCCGGTTACATTTTTGCATTACCCAAATTTTGGGGAATGACAGGGTTTTCACCAAGCCGTAAATTTCGAGCCGGACATTGCTGATCATCACACATTTTTTTTTCTTAAAAAATATGTTTGGCGATCAATAAATGAAAACCGGTGAACAAAATTATATCTTTTTTGAAAAAATGTCTTGACAAATCTTTTGTAATTGTGTAAAATTGATGTGAACCTATGTATACGTTACAATTTCAAGCCTCGCATTTCGGAAGCAAGACGTTTGACAAATTTAAGGAGATAATATGAAAGGCTTAACCAAACGCCAGGAATCAATTCTTCAATTTATATCCGATTACCTGGCGGATCGTTCCTATCCCCCGAGTTACCAGGAAATTGCCGACAACTTTGGGATTGCCTCGAAACACGGTGTTGTGCGGCATTTGGATGCGTTGATTAAAAAGGGATATATCGAAAAATCCGGGACGACCGCGCGCAGTATTCGCATTATTGACAAGCGTTATCAACCAAACCCGTTTGCCAACGATATGTTTCAGATTCCCCTAATCGGTCATGTGGCCGCCGGTTCGCCGATTTTAGCGGAAGAAAATATCGAAGATGAAGTCATCGTGCCGCGCACCATGATTAAATCAACCGGAAAACATTTTGCGTTGCGGGTTCAGGGGCAAAGTATGGTCAATGCCGGCATCATGGATCGCGATTTAGTGATCGTAAAATCAACGAATATCGCGGATCCGGGGCAGATCATTGTGGCGCTGATCGGCGATGAAGTGACCGTAAAACGCTTGATCGTTCGGGATAATCAAAAATATTTGAAAGCCGAAAACCCGGCGTATCCCGATATTCACCCGCAAAGCGAATGGAAGATACAGGGCAGCGTGGTGGGTTTGATACGGGATATAGTCAATTAATACGATGGATTAAAACGCGATTGGCAATGAATACCTGACAGGAAAGCGGTATGTTCCCCAATAAAAAAGTGACTGCGAAAAAGTCAAATAAAAAGCAGCAAAAACGCGAAGAATTTTTTCGACTGCCGCGTGCGGAAGCAATTCTCGCGCGGGAAGACGAAGGCGTTGCCGGAGATATCGAAAAGTTAGTGATCAATGATCGGGTGGAATTATCCGATCGTTCCACACTGCTCGTTGAAGATAATCGCATGGCAGACGCCGGTATCCACAAAGGCGATTTTGTGATTGTCCAGGCGCGTAAACGCTATCACGAAGGTGATGTTATCGCCGTAAAATTAGGCGAACGGATATTCATCCGCCGCTATTTTCAGAGTATCAGACGCATTCGCCTGGAATGCAACACACCCGATCGCCAGTCAATGATTTTGGATGAGAATACGCCGGGCTTTTCCATCCTGGGGAGTGTTACCCAGGTGATTCGATCATTTTAAATTTTCGCTAACAAGCCGGGTGGTTTTCAGGATTCATTGAGTAAAAAGATCAGACGTTTTTTACTGTCAAGGCTGCATCTACCCTACGTCTCATCATTTTAATAATGATGTATTACCCCAAAAACCGGAGTTGATATTACATGAATTTTTTTGCGGTACCAGGTAAACTACATCCCACTGCGCCATTTGATTTTCAAAAATCTCTAAAAAACTTGAAAATATTTGCACCCGAAAAAAACGAACAATTGATGTCTGAAAATTCGCTGGCAAAAGCAATTTTGGTTGAGAAACAAGGGGTCGTCATTCACATAAAATCCATTGGCACAATTGATCAACCGGTATTAAAATACCTGCTCCTTTCCGAACAAACGATCTCGGAAGAAGTCAAATTGCATGTTTTGGACCGGGTTAGTTTCTTTTTAAGCATTTATGATAATCTTGAGAGTTTTTATCGCATCGGGCGGCATGACGATGTGTTCAACCCGGTTATCCGAAAATTATACGGGTATCATCCGGTGAAATTTTTGACGCCTTTTGAGAATGCCTGCTGGGCGATTTTAGCGCAATATACCCCACTGCCGGTTGCCCGACGCATGAAAAAAGCTTTGTTGCACCGCTACGGTACAAAAATTTCCCTGCACCATTTCGAATTATGCGCTTTCCCGGATCCGCTTGATCTTCTGTACGCTAATATTTTTGAGGTTCAAGACTTGTTAGGGGATGATAATAAAGCTGAGTATCTCCTGGCGTTGGCCAGGGCTTTTACCGACGTCGATGATGATTTTTTGCGATATTCCCCTTATGATGAAGTTTATGATTGGTTGTTGAGTTTAAAGGGCGTCGGCGCATGGTCAGCGGCATTTATTATGCTCTACGGCCTGGGTAGAACAGACCGGGTGCTGCTGTCCGATCATCGCCTGATCTCTTCAGCGGCCCGGTTTTACGGCAAAATGGTTTTTGTCGGCATATCGTCCATCGCGGAACAATATGGCCAATGGCAGGGATATTGGGCACATTACCTGCGCGTTGCTGCATGACAACTTTTTTGTAAGAGAGGAAGGACTGATGAAAAGACGCTGTGAATGGGTTCCTGCAAATGATGAACTTTATTGCCAATACCACGATGAAGAATGGGGTGTGCCGGTCCATAACGACCGGCTACTTTTTGAGTTTTTGATTTTGGAAGGCGCGCAGGCCGGGCTTAGTTGGTCAACGATATTGAAGAAAAGGGAGAATTATCGTTCCGCTTATGATAATTTTGATATTGAGAAAATCGCTAATTATGATGATAAAAAACGCCAGGAATTGTTAAATAACCCGGGCATTGTGCGCAATCGCCTGAAGGTCGGCGCATCCATTCAAAATGCGAACAAATTTCTGGCGGTGCAATCGGAGTTTGGAAGTTTTGATGCATATATTTGGCAATTTGTTGGCGGAAAACCCAAAATAAATCATTGGAAATCGTTAAAAGATGTGCCTGCAAAAACCCCGGAGTCCGACGCGATGAGCAAGGATTTGAAGAAACGGGGATTTAAGTTTGTCGGATCAACGATATGCTACGCATTTATGCAGGCCGGCGGTTTGGTGAATGATCACACGATTGACTGTTACCGCCATGCCGAGTTGCTTTCGTAAAAACAAAGAGATAAAAATGGACAAAAAAACAGCTGCGCTTCGAGAGTTGCAAACCATTCCGGGTGTGGGGAAAACCATTGCCAATGATCTCTGGAATTTAGGAATTCGGTCGGTTAAATCATTGGAAAATGTCGATCCCGAAACGCTTTATGAAAAACTCTGCGTCTTCCAGGGCGCGAGAGTTGATCGATGTATGTTGTATGTTTTTCGCTGCGCGGTTTATTTCGCGGAGAATGAGACGCATGATGCGGAAAAGCTCAAGTGGTGGAATTGGAAGGATTGAAAAAACTCCGAGCGTCAAAACCTGGAGGTTTTTACAGGGTTTCTTAAATCCTTTAAAATGGGCAAAGACCGGCGTCAAAACCTTGAGGTTAAAAGGAAAACCGCCAGGTTTTTTTTTGAGGTTTATACGATTTCCCACTCGCTGCTGCCATCCGGTTTATCTTTGATAATGACGCCGCTGTTTTTTAATTCATCCCGAACGAAATCAGCCAATGCCCAGTTTTTATTGTTTCGCAGTTCGTTGCGAACTTTCAGGGTTACTTTGATCAGCTTTTCGATGAGATCGCTGTAATCGGTCGCGCCCTGCCGTGAGAAATCTTTTGGAATAATGCCTAACACTTCAATACCGAAATCGTGATAAATTTTATAGACCGCTTCCAAAAAAGGTTTGGACGGCTGCGGCGTGTCGGCCAGGTACTGATTCAGCGCTTTGGACAGATCAAACAACACCGCAATCGCTTTGGGTGCGTTAAAATCGTCATTCATGGCGGCTTCAATGTTTTGCCGAAATTCATCAGGAGAGAAGGGCGGCTCAGCGGACTCTTTAACAGCACGGTTAAGCGCTTTTTGTAAATTTTTTACCGTGTTTATCATACGGCTCAAGCCCTGTTCCGCGGCTTTAACGGCGGCGTCGCTAAAATCCAGGCGGCTGCGGTAATGGCTGCTCAAAAGGAAAAGACGCAGCGTTTGCGGCGAGTATTTTACCAGCGCGTCCTTGATGTTGAGCACATTCCCCAGCGATTTGCTCATTTTTTCCCCGTTCATCGTCAGGGTATTATTGTGCATCCAACATCGTGCAAAAGGCTTGCCGGTGGCGGCTTCGCTCTGGGCGATTTCGCATTCGTGATGGGGAAAAATATTATCCAGACCGCCGCCGTGAATGT
>CAYVDX010000234.1:0-6107 GCA_964450485.1 uncultured Calditrichaceae bacterium | reverse complement strand
TCAAATATTACAGTAAGTTAAATTCATTTTAAATAAAACCTGTGCATAATGCAGGATAGAAATTTATTTCAAAAGATACTGTAAGTGCCTAAAAAGGTTGTTGAAAGGGAGGTAGGGCAATCCAATGGGTTTAAATTTGAATTGTTCAACAGCTCGTCGAAACTCCCTTTCACAACCTTCTCACCTCTCCCGCGTCCTAACTTGACAATGTTAAATTTCAAAGGATTTCGACAGGATCAACGGGATTTACATGATATTTCAAAAGAATGATCAACAAATCTTTAAACAATAATCCTGTAAATCCTGTAAATCCTGTAAATCCTGTAAATCCTGTCAAAAAATTTAATTTAACATTGTCGAGCTAATCAAATAACAAAACAGAAAATGTTTTTGAAAAGCGTGTTTGTGACAATCCGTTCTATATTTTAGCAAGTTAAAAAACCGCGGCTCCGCTTTTCAGACGATTTACTCGGAACGGTTCACTGACATGGTTGGATTCATCATTGCAAAGGTATGAATACCGAAGCATGATAAAAAAACGCCTGATCTCCGAAGCCGCAGTTTTCAAATAAGGCTGTTTAATACCGGCATCGCTGATTTGCCGCTTAGAAAAAGTATCGCCTTCACTGACCAACACATTTAAATATACGCCAAAATCATATTTAATTCTGTCGTATGGCGAACCCGTTTAGTGTCATAAATTATACGACAATTCCGCCAGCGAATTTTATCAATATTCATTTGTTGACAACATTCAACGAAGGTGCTAAATTTCAACATGAATCGCTTTCCCACACTCAATAAAATTCAACAAGCGGCAGCGCGTATAAAACCGCATGCGCATCGAACGCCGGTGCTTATGTGTCAGACGATTAACAATATGCTGGATGCCGAACTTTTTTTTAAATGCGAAAATTTTCAAAAAGTCGGCGCGTTTAAATTTCGCGGGGCGTGCAACACGGTGTTATCGCTGAGGTCGGCGCAGGCAAAAAACGGCGTGGCCACCCATTCCTCGGGAAATCATGCCCAGGCCTTGGCATTGGCGGCAAAAATTCGGGGGATTCCCGCGTACATCGTTATGCCAAAGAATGCACCGGCGGTAAAAATAGCGGCCGTGGAAGGGTATGGCGCAAAGATTACATTCTGCGAACCCACGCTTACTGCCCGCGAGACAAACCTAACAAAAGTGGTTGAAAAAACCGACGCTGAATTCGTACATCCCTATAACGATTACCGGGTGATTACCGGCCAGGCCACGGCGGCATTGGAGATTTTTGAGAAAATTCAATCGCTTGATATCATAATGACGCCGGTTGGCGGCGGCGGATTGTTGAGCGGAACAGCGCTCAGCACGGCATACCTTTCATCCGGCACACAAGTCATCGCCGCGGAGCCGGCCAACGCAGATGATGCGTACCGCTCTTTTCATGCCCGAAAATTGATTCCCTCGGTAAATCCGAAAACCATCGCCGACGGCTTGCTGACTTCGCTGGGCAGCCATACCTTTGCCGTCATGCAAAAATACGTGCACGATGTGATAACAGTCAGCGAAACCGCCATCATTCGCGCAATGCGCCTGATTTGGGAGCGAATGAAAATTATTATTGAGCCTTCCGCTGCCGTGCCGTTGGGCGCTTTGCTGGAAAATAAATTAAAATTTCGCGGCAAACGAATCGGCATCATCCTGACCGGCGGAAATGTTGATTTGGAAAAATTGCCGTGGTAAATACAGAATTTATTAATTCAACCCGTCACATCATTTAAGCAAAAAAGGGACGCATTATGGCATCTCCAATGGACGATTTTAAAACGTTTGGCAACGCTGCAAAGGCATTTTGCAAGCTGAAAATTCTGGAAGGATTGACCCATCTCGTGCGACACATCCGGGAAATCGCCGGTGATTATGACACGCCGGATGTTTTTGCAAAAGAGCGCCCCGGAGCGCCCCGGCCAAAACCCCGGACCACTGCCTCGCCTAAAAACAACGCTGCGAAAAGCGCGCCCGTTCGCAAATCGCAAAAGCGTGAACCAATGGCGGCGTCCGACGTTTACGAATCGTGGAGCAAAACGAAGCTCTATGAAAAAGCCAAAGCCTTAAACATTCCCGGACGTTCCAAAATGAACAAAACGGCCTTGATTGCCGCTATCCGGCGACACGAACAATAGCCGCGGATTTTTATATCAAAAGAAGGAGAGAAAATGTATCGATTTTCCCGGTGGATTATTGCATCTTTTTTTATTCTGTCACTTACGACCATAATTATTGCGCAGGAAATCGGCGAAGTCACCGTGGTTGCGGATGATTCCAGCAAATCTAATGGCGACAAAAAAGACAAAAAGACAAAGAGAAACAAGGATAAACCGTTTGAGGAAGTGATTGAAGGTTTTGAAAAAATCGAGGGCTTGTTCACTTTCTACCGCGATAAAGAGACGGAAAAGGTGTATCTGGAAATCAAACCGGAACAGCTTGGCAAAACCTTTTTAATAAACATCACCCGCGAGAGCGGCGAGGGCTATTTTTTCGATAGCGGCGCCATGCTGGGCGAATTTCCCTTTTTCCTCAAAAAAGTGGGCAAAAAGATTCAGTTTGTGGAAAAAAACCTGCGTTTCCGGGCTGATAAAGACGCCGCGATTTCCCGGGCAATTGAACGCGATATTTCCAACTCGATTTGGGCCAGCGCCAGGCTGGCCAGTGCGCCGCGCCCGGAAACCGGCGGCATATTAATCGACGCATCGAAAATTTTTCTCAAAGACGTTGGGCGGGTTGGCTACCTGACCGGGCGGCTGAAAATGGGCTTTTCCATGGACAAGGGAAACAGCTATTTTTCCGAGCTGAAATCGTTTCCGCTCAACAGTGAAATCGAGGTGTCGCTGCATTTTACCAGCAGCAACGCCCGGCGGATTTCGACGTTGAGCAATCCACGCAGCATGACGCATCGCTATCACTACAGCATCGCGGAAATCAAAAAAAGCGATTATCATCCGCGGCTGGCCGACGACCGCGTGGGGCATTTTGTCACGATGTTCCAGGATTACACTTCCGCATTGCGCGACGATCCCTACGAACGCTACGTCACCCGCTGGCCGCTGGAAAAAGCCGAGCCGAAATTCAAATTGTCCAAACCCAAAAAACCGATTGTTTACTGGCTGGAAAACACCATTCCGGTGGAATATCGCGATGCGGTTCGCGAGGGCGTGCTGGTGTGGAACAGCGCGTTTGAGCGCATCGGTTTCAAAGACGCCATCGAGGTGCGCCAGATGCCGGACGACGCGGATTGGGACCCGGCGGACGCTCGCTACAACACGGTTCGCTGGATTCTCAGACCGGGCGCTGCGTACGCGGTGGGACCGTCGCGGGCAAATCCCTACAACGGCGAAATTTACGACGCGGATATTCGCATCAGCGCGGATTTTGTGCGGGCATTTTTTAATAAATTCGATGAATTCGTGAAACCCAATTCCTGGCAAACGGCCAGCATCAACGATTTACTTCCCGGCATGTCGCCGTTCCCCGGCGGACTTCGCCCCGACAGTCTCGCTCCTGAAATTTTGCCGTATCAATGCCAATTCGGCCGCGGGCTGACACACCAGCTTCGCTTTGGCATGGCGTATTTGCAATCGCTGGGGCGGATGGAAAAAAACAGCCCGGAAATGGAGCAGTTTATCCACGACGCGCTGGTGAACCTGGTTGCGCACGAGGTCGGGCACACCCTGGGCTTGCGGCATAATTTCAAGGCCAGCACCGTTCATTCGCTCGAGGAAATCAGCGATAAAAATTTTGATAAACAGCGCGGCCTGACCGGTTCGATGATGGATTACGCGCCGGTAAATCTTGCCAGACGCGGCGGCAGGCAGGGCGCTTATTATCAAACGTCGCTGGGCGAATACGATTTCTGGGCCATCGAATATGCATACAAGCCGTACGATCCCGACAGCGGGGAAAGCGAAAAGGATTTTTTGGATAAAATCGCCCGACGCGCCGCCGAAAAAGGGCTGCGCTATGGCACGGACGAAGACGCGCTCGGGCTTTCGGTACGCTCGATTGACCCGACCTGCAACCTGTGGGATATCGGCAGCGATCCGCTGGCCTATTACCGGTTGCGGCTGGATTTGACCCGCGATTTGTGGCAGAACATGAGCAAGGAATTTGAAAAAAAGGGCAAACGCTATCCCAAATTTCGCGAAGTTTTCATGCAGGGAATTCTTGAATACGCCCTGGCCGGGCTGACGGCAAGCAAGTTTATTGGCGGAATTTACCAGCATCGCGATCACATCGGCGATCCGAACGAGCGTTTGCCGCTGCAAATCGTTCCGGCCAAAAAACAGCGTGAAGCGTTGGATTTTTTGGTGACGTCCTTTTTCTCGTCCAATTCTTTTCAATTTTCTCCGGAGTTGTTGAATAAACTGGCCCCGGAACGGCAGTGGGATTTCGAGGGCAGCGTGTTTTATTATAACCGGCTGGATTTCCCGATTCACGGCATGATTCAGCTTTTGCAGGCAATCACCATGTTCCGGCTGTACGATCCGCTGGCGCTGGCGCGTTTGCAGGACAACGAAATCCGCTTCACCAACGGCGATAAATTCACCATGGCCGAACAATTCAGGCGGCTGCGTGAAGCAATCTGGCAGGAAGTGGCCGCCGGTGAAAATGTGAACAGCTTTCGCCG
Organism: uncultured Calditrichaceae bacterium; assembly: GCA_964450485.1. Classification (GTDB taxonomy): domain Bacteria; phylum Calditrichota; class Calditrichia; order RBG-13-44-9; family J075; genus JACKAQ01. The sequence continues at coordinate 1,440 of CAYVDX010000234.1, read as the reverse complement.
GGAATTGCAGCGAATGCACATTTATGTGTTGGATGAAATCGCCGTCAAGCTGCCGGTTTTTTACCCGCGCGACGCCGGCACGCTGGCGCGTTTTGATTTAACAAAAATCAGGGAAATGATTGAAAAGGCGCTGGCAAAAGAGAATCTCGATACATACACCACCGCGCATTTGCAGGAAACCGCCGCCAAAATCGACGCCATTCTCAACGCGCAAATGCGGCGGGTGTTCTGATGCTGGGTGCTGGAAACGCGAAAAAGGAGTGCAGACTTTAGTCTGCCAACCACATTCGTGAAGTGTGATGCGTGACGCTGCTGATAAAAATTTTCTCGTGAACGTTTGTCTTTTGTGAACATTTATCCATACCGTGCCGTTATATTCTTGATTCTCGCTTCCGGTTGTGCAGCGCACTGAAACGAGATGTGTAACTTACAAAAATATTGTGGAGAAAAATATGGCTTCAGGTTTAACAAATTATCAAAATCAAGTTATTCAGGAGATCCAAAAAACGCCGGTTGAGCACTTGCCGCATCTTTTGCAACTCATTCGCATTTTTCGGGAAAGCGTGACACTCAAAAATGCCGAAGAAAGCTTCCGCCAGGGTTGGGTGGAAGCTGCCAGTGGAGAAACACGGCCGGTTTCCGAATTGTGGGAGGGAATAGATACCGAATGAGGCAAAAAAGAAGCGGATTGTGGAGTTTACACCAGAATTTAAACGTAATATAGGTCAATTAGCAAAAAAAATATCGACATATTAAAACAGATATTCAGCCGCTTATTGAGAATTTGGAATTCGGAAAGATATTAGGTGATCAAATCAAGGCTATCGGTTTTACAGTTTTTAAGATTCGAATAAAAAACACGGATATTAAAAAAGGAAAACAAGCCGGTTATCGGGTAATCTTTTTCCTTTAAACGGAAGCAAAGATAATTTTGATCACCATTTACTCAAAATCGGAACAAGGAGATGTTACACCAAAAAAAATCCAAAGCATCATCAAATCGTATGAACAAGGATAAAAAACAAGGACTAGGGAGTATTGATGAACAAAGCCAAAATTCTTTGGGTGGACGATGAAGTTGAATTTTTGCAGCCGCACATTTTGTTTTTGCAGGATAAAGGCTACGAAGTAGAAACCGCGACCAACGCGGATGACGGGCTGGAGCTGATCCGTCAGCAGAATTTTGATTTGGTGCTGCTGGACGAAATGATGCCCGGCGCCGACGGGCTGACGGCGTTGAGCGAGATCAAAAAAATCAGCCCGGGCATGCCGGTGATTATGATTACCAAAAACGAGGAAGAAAGCCTGATGGAAGACGCCATCGGCGCGCAGATTACCGATTACCTGACCAAACCGGTGAATCCCAGCCAGATTTTGCTGGCGGCGAAGAAAATTCTGGAATCCCGCGACATTTCCCAGAAAAAATTTACCCGGGATTAC
>CAYVDX010000233.1:0-6113 GCA_964450485.1 uncultured Calditrichaceae bacterium | reverse complement strand
CTTTTCCCAAATTCCGGGATAAATCTCTCACCACCCGCTGAAATTTGTTGAACACCGTTCCGATGGGCTGCATCCGGGTGGACATAATGGCTTCCTGCAATTCCGAAGTGACCAGATCGACCCGCTGGATAGCTGTAGTCAAATCCGCGTTATCCTCGCCCGAATGGCTTTGAACAAGCTGGTTACGGGTTAGCACCAACTCGCCGGCCAGCGTCATCAGGTTGTCTAATAAATTGACATTTACCCGCAAACTGGTACTCGTTTTTTTGGCTATCGGGGTTGCCTTTTTAACTGGTTTTTTGGGTGTCATCTGTTTGACCGGTTTATGGGAAACGGGTTTTGGTTTTTCTTTTTGGGTCGGTGCGGGCGTTGGTTGGGGCGTTTTGCCCGTCTTTTCCGGCGATGCTTCTTTGGTTACTGCCGGTGCTTTTTTCGCATCCGGTTTAGGCTTGGCGGCTTTTTTTTCGCTTTCCGGCCAGGCCGTTAAAGGCTTCATTTCCCCGCTTTTGGATAGAAAATACACGCTGCTTTCATCAATCTTGATTAACGCGGTTATCAGGTCCGGCTCTAAAATGGTCGCCACCAGCATAAAAAAGGAGATTTTTGAAGGGCCGCTGAAATCTTCCGTCGCCGCAACGCTTTCAACATCTATCTCGCTATCAATAAGCATCCCGGTAGCCTGGATTTCCTGAACGACATCCATTGGAGTCAATTTTTTCTCTTCGATATCTTTTCTCAGATCGTATTCCGCCAGGTAAATAAAATTACCGGCTTTTTGCATTTTTACAATCTTATCTTCCGAAACGGTAAAGATAACCCGCCCGCCAGGAAGGCAAATGTCAATTTTTTTAGCGTGAGCTTCGCCCTGTTCACCTGAACCATTTGCCGCTTTTGTCAATGCTTCTACCTGTTCCGAAATATCCGCATCATTGCTATTTGCATAATCGTTGATCAAATTTCTGAGGATATCAGAGGAAGTTAATAAAACATTGATGACCGGGGATGTGGGGACTAATTCCGAATTGCGGATTAAATTCAGCAGGTTTTCCATGTGATGGGCAAGGTCCTTGATGGTTTCCAGCCCCAAAAAACCCGCCGCCCCTTTTATGGAATGAATCGCGCGAAAAACCTTGTTGACAAAATCCGGATCGAGATTTTCTGCCATCTGCTCGATTTCCAGTAAATCGGATTCAATGCCTTCCAGGTGCTCGTTGGATTCCTCAATAAATCCCATCAAAATGTCTTCATCTTCAATGATTGACATCCCTACCTCCATGTCATTTTCTTCTTGGAACCGTCCAAAAGTATCATTAACCGGCTTTGAAAGCACTTTATTGAGCGCTGTAAATCACAGCCTGGTATATGTGATGAAAAAATCTGAGTTAATCTTCGGCGAGAAAAAAAAACACTTAAATCACATGTAAAAAAAAATTGCCGATCCGTTTGGCAGGCTCAAAAATGATTGAAAAAATTCTCTGTTTAAGTGTAATGAAGCGATGCCGAATATAGAATCTGAATTTTCGGACGAATTTTGACAGGTTGGTAAATGATTTTAGGATTTCGGCAGCAGCGTCATCCTGAAATGATTTGATTCAATTAAAAACAAGGAGAATTACATGAAATTTTTAGTCGTTGATGATTCCCCGACAATGCGTCGAATTGTCATTAATGCCCTTCGCAAGATTGGCTATTCCGAGATTGTTCAAGCGGAAGATGGGAAAGACGCCTGGGACAAACTGAGTGATGAAAAGATAGATTTTATCATTACTGACTGGAACATGCCCAACATGAACGGGTTGCAATTTACGCAAACCGTGAGAAACAACGCCCGGTTTCAAACACTGCCCATTTTAATGGTAACGACCCGCAGCGGGCGGGGAGATGTATTGCAGGCATTGCAAGCAAAAGTCAACAACTATGTTACCAAGCCGTTTACCCCCCAGGTGCTAAAGGATAAAATCGATCAAATTTTACAGAGCGTTCAGGAGAAAGCATGAATATTCAACAACTTAGCAGGATGTCCGCCAAATTAAACGAGCTAAAAGTGCTGTTTATCTTTGGCGAAAGAGTGATGCCTTTTTTAGAAGAAGTATTGCATTTCGTGCAAGATGTCATTCCGCTGCTTGACGAAATCAACTGCTCGATTAAAGAAAGCGCTTCCAAAATGCCCCGGGCTTCCTCCAAATTAAATGAAGTTTCCGAGGCGACGGAGTTGGCAACCACGGAAATCCTGAATACGATTGACGAAATCTTGCTCAGTTTCGATGATTGCGAAAACGCATTGAATAAATCCCAGGAAGACGCTCAGTTAATTTTCCGAATTGACGCCGCGATGATCAAATTGTTAAAAATGGAATTAACCGGTAAAAATGACGCTTTATTAAAAAAGGTGCTCTTATTAAACCAAAAAAAGCAAAAAATTCAGAAAAACTTTTTGCCGGTTTTTGAGAAATTTAAAGAAACATTAAATACGGTTCAAGACAAAGCCACCAGCATCATGATGTCTTTGCAAGTGCAGGACATCACTTCGCAGCAGCTTGCGGCTGTCAACCATTTGATTGAATCGATCGAGGACAAATTAAGCCTGCTTATGAACCGATTTCATGAAACGGATAATTTGGATGATCCTAAAACAAAGGCCACTCCAAACCGAACATTTGACCCTAATGCGGCGTATGACACCTCGGGCAAGCGTCAGGAAGTCGCGGATGAAATTTTTTCTTCGTCCCCGGGGAATCCGGCAACGGAAGCGCCTGACAATTCGGCCGCTTCACAAAACGACATCGATGATTTATTCAATAATAAAGCTGTAGCGCCGGCCGAAACGCCTGACAAATCGGCCGCTTCACAAAACGACATCGATGATTTATTCAATAATCAGCCTGCCCCCCCCGCGGCCGATTCGGGTGAAGGGGCGACGACCGAACCCGACGCAACGCAGGATGATTTTCCTTCAACGGCGTCGCAAGATGAAATTGATAAACTATTTGGGTGATTGAAGGATAGAATGGCAAACGGATTTCATGGATCAAAAGCGGAATGGGCAAAGCTGATTGCGCCGCTTGAGAAACTCGATCCGATTTTGGAGGAGTTTGCCAAAACCCGCCGCCTCGCATTTACAAAAAACGAAAAGAACGCGCCGAATCGACGATTCGAGTGGGGTTTTCCCGTCAAAAGAATCATCGAAATTTACAGCGACGGCACAGCCGACAATTGCTGGACGCTGTGGGTTTGCGCTGCTCAAATGCGCCCGGATGGTTATTGTTGGAAAAAATATACCTTGAAAAGCAAGGCATCCATCGATGAGATGGAACAATCGCTGCAAAATTTATTAGACGCTGCCCACGCGCTGGTCACCTCCTGGTCTGAGGATGATTTGGAAGTCGTAAAACGCTGATCAACCCGGATCATTTTTTCCTTTACCCCTGTCAAAAATGAAAAAGAATGCGTACCTTTGCCTTCATTTATCAATATTTAACGGAGGCAAGGCCATGCAACGGTTGTTAATTTTTTTAGCCCTTATTTTCACTTTCAATACTTTTGCAAACTCCCCCAAAAAGAACGCTGCTTCAAAAGACAATGATCGCTTGAAATCCGAAACGTTCAGCGGACTTGCATTCCGCGGCGTCGGCCCGGCGTTGACGTCCGGGCGCATCATCGATTTCGCGGTGAACCCTGAAAACCCGGCGCGTTATTTTGTGGCGACGGCGTCCGGCGGGGTGTGGAAAACCGTAAACGCGGGGGTCATTTGGGAACCGGTATTTGACGCACAGGGATCTTATTCCATCGGCTGCGTGACGCTCGATCCCAACAATCCGCACACCGTTTGGGTGGGAACCGGGGAAAACAACAGCCAGCGCAGCGTGGGCTACGGCGACGGGGTTTACAAATCTCTGGACGACGGTAAATCATGGAAAAACATGGGGTTAAAAAACTCGGAACACATTGGGATGATCGCCATTGATCCGCGAAACAGCAACGTGGTTTATGTGGCCGCGCAGGGGCCGCTCTGGTCTTCCGGCGGCGACCGCGGGCTTTACAAAACCAGGGACGGCGGCAAAACCTGGCAGCGCGTTTTGGAAATCGACGAAAACACCGGCGTCAGCGAAGTGCATTTCGACCCGCGCAACCCGGATGTGCTGTATGCCGCCGCTTATCAACGCCGCCGTCATGTCTGGACGCTCATCGACGGCGGGCCCGGCTCGACGATTTACAAATCCGAGGACGCCGGAGCGACTTGGCGGAAGATCGAAAGCGGGCTGCCATCCGGCAAAATGGGGCGCATCGGCATGGCGGTTTCGCCGGCGAATCCCGACGTGCTTTACGCAATCGTCGAAGCGGAAAAGGGAAAAGGCGGCTTTTTTCGCTCCGTCAATCGCGGGGAAAGCTGGGATAAACGCGGCAGCTATGTCAGCGCCAGCCCGCAATATTACAACGAACTGTTTTGCGATCCCTACGATGTCGGGCGCATCTACTCGATGGATACATTTTTGCAAGTCAGCGAAGACGGCGGCAAAAACTGGCACGGCATGAATGAATTTTACAAGCACGTGGACAACCACGCCCTGTGGATCGACCCGGATGATACCGAGCACCTGCGGGTCGGCTGCGACGGCGGCATTTACGAAACCTGGGATCGCGGCAAAAACTGGCATTTTAAAGCGAACCTGCCCGTCACGCAATTTTACAAAGTCAGCGTGGACAACGATGCGCCGTTTTACAACATTTACGGCGGCACCCAGGACAATTTCTCCATGGGCGGTCCCTCCCGAACCACCAGCGTGCACGGCATTATGAACAGCGATTGGTGGATCACCCTGGGCGGCGACGGTTTTGAAACCGTCATTGACCCGGAAGACCCGAATATTGTCTATTCCCAATACCAGTACGGCGGTCTGGCGCGTTTTGACCGGCGCAGCGGCCAGCGGGTGTACATCCAGCCACAGCCGGGCAAGGACGACCCGCCCTTGAAATGGAATTGGGACGCGGCGTTGATCATCAGCCCGCATTCGCACACGCGCTTGTATTTTGGCGCAAATATTCTCTTTCGCAGCGATGATCGCGGCGACACCTGGCGCGCGGTCAGCCCGGATTTGACCCGCCAAATTGACCGCAACAAACTCCCGGTGATGGGCAAAATCTGGTCTGTGGACGCGGTGGCGAAAAACAAATCCACCTCCTTTTACGGCACGATTGTGGCGCTCTCGGAATCGCCGCTGCAAGAGGGGTTGATTTATGCCGGAACCGACGACGGGCTGGTTCAAATCACCGAAAACGGCGGTGAACGCTGGCGCAAAGTGTCGCGCATTCCCGGCATGCCGGACATGACGTATGTTAATTGCCTGCTGGCTTCGCGGCATGATGCAAACCGGGTTTACGGCGCATTTAACAATCACAAAAAAGGCGATTTTAAACCGTATATTTACAAAAGTCTGGATCGCGGAAAAACCTGGAAATCCATCGCGGCGAACCTGCCCAAACGCGGTTCGGTGTATGCCATTGCCGAAGATCATGTCAACCCGAATTTATTGTTTTGCGGCACGGAATTCGGGGTCTTTTTTACCATTGACGGCGGACAAAAATGGGTGCAACTAAAAAGCGGCGTTCCCACGGTTGGCGTGCGGGATATCGCCATTCAGCAACGCGAAAACGACCTGGTGCTGGGCACTTTCGGGCGGGGATTTTACGTACTGGATGATTATTCTCCGCTGCGCAGCCTGACCGCCGCGGCGCTGGAAAAACCGCATTTATTCCCGGTGAAAAAAACCTTGCTTTACATTCCCGACAACCGGATGGGCATGAGCGGAAAATCCTTCCAGGGTGAAGCATTTTACACCGCTCCGAACCCCCCTTTTGGCGCCATTTTCACCTATTATTTAGCGGAGAGCATTGAAACGCTGAAAGCCCGGCGGCAGGAAAAAGAGAAAAAAATCGCCAAATCCGGCGGCGCTATCTCCTATCCATCTTACGAGGAATTGCGCGCGGAGCGGCGGGAGGAAGCGCCTGAAATTATTTTGACCGTCACGGATGAAGAAGGCAACGTCATCCGGCGGCTGAGCGGGCCGGCGAAGAAGGGCTTTCATCGCATTGCCTGGGATTTACGCTACCCGCCG
>CAYVDX010000232.1:0-6132 GCA_964450485.1 uncultured Calditrichaceae bacterium | reverse complement strand
TAATTCGTCAATGATTCGAGTGTATTCAGTGACGCTTTTTTCATCAATTATACCCCTGCGGATGGCTTTGCGAAGCCAGCATTTGGTCTCCTCAAATGAACCGCGCGCGTAAATATAAAACCGCTTTCGATCCGCCGTAGAATACCGCCCATATCCTTCCGCGAGATTTGCCGCAATGCTATCGCATGAACGAATCAATTGATAACCAATGGTATTTTGTGCTTTCCTGTTCCACCCATCTATTCCCGCCAAACCAAATCCGACAATTCCTCAGCCAACTGATAAACTTCCAATTCCTTCAGATCTTTCATACTTTCATTCCCCTGTCGCAGTCAAACCAAGTTTCAAATTTCACGTTTCAAATTTCACATTCTTTTAAACCGCCGGTCCAATTCGGCAAGCTCCAGGGTCACAATCACCGGGCGGGCCGGCTGGCCCGGGGAAAAATACGGCTCTTTGGTGGCAAAAAGTTGGTCCACCAGCCCGGTCATGGCTTCCGGCGTCAATTTTTCACCGGATTTGATGGCATTGTGACAGGCATACGCCGCGGCAATTTTCTCACCCGGCGCCTTCTTTTCACCCTTGTGTTCGCGATAATAATCGATAATTTCCAGCAGAATTTGAATCTCGCTCCCGGCTTTCACATCCGCCGGCACGGCCTCCACAACCACGGTTCGCCCGGACATTTCCGCGATGACAAAACCGATCTTTCGCAGCCATTCCCTGACGTCGCCGTAGAGCAAAAAATCCTCCAGCGGCAGGTCAACGGTTTGGGGAAAAAGCAACTGTTGGGAAGGCATGTTTTCGCCGTCATTCAAATAACGAAGCGTTTTTTCAAATAGAATCCGCTCGTGCGCCGCGTGTTGATCGATGACAACCAGCCCGCTTTTGATCTGCGAAAAAATATAGCGATTGTGCACCTGCCAAAGATTTGCCTGCACCGGCGACGGCGAATCCACGAACGATTTCGGAGTAGCTTTGCCGGTAACTTCCGCCGGTTTTGGCGGCAGCGGCTGGTATTCAAAAGTAATTTGCGAATCGTCGGCATTTCGCGATTTGGGAATGTTCACATTGCCAACGCCCGGCAGAGAACCGGGCGGCGAAAAATCCATCCGCGGCAGATTTTCAAAATGGCGGCGGATTTCCTGGCGCTCCGGGCTTTTGGAAGGCTGAATTTGCTCGCCGGTTTTGATGGAAAACATCGGCGCGCCCTCGCGGGTCTGAATGCCCCGGCGAACCGCGTTTAAAAAAAGGTGGTAAATCGCCTGGGCGTTGGCGAAACGCACTTCCATTTTGGTGGGATGCACGTTCACGTCCACCAGGCGCGGGTGCATTTCCAAAAACATGATAAATTGCGGATAGCGCGAACGGTCGATCAAATTGCCGTAGCCCTGCAAAATGGCGTGCGCCAGGCTGCGATTGACAATCGCCCGGCGATTGAGAAACAAAAACTGGTTGCCGGAATTTCCGCGCGCCTGATCCGGGCGGCACACGTAGCCTTCCAGAAAAGTGTCGCCCATTTCCTCGCGCACATACACCAGCCCGTCATAAAATTTTTGTCCGAAAACATGCGCGATGCGCTCGTCGATGGCGGCTTTGGGCAGGCTGTAAAGCTCCTCGCCGTTGTGGATCACGGTGAATTTAACCGCCGGGTACGCCAGGAAAAATCGCTTCACGCTTTTCAAAATGTGGTTGAATTCCGTCACGTCCGAACGCAAAAAATTGCGCCGCGCCGGGGTGTTGAAAAATAGGTTTTTGATGGAAATCGTCGTGCCCGGCTTAAACGCGATTTTCTCCTTTGCCTCGATCTGTCCGCCGCTGATTTGCAAGCGCGTCCCGATTTTTTCGCCGGTTGCGCAGGTTTTTACCTCTACCCGCGCGACCGAGGCAATGCTGGGCAGCGCTTCCCCGCGAAATCCCAGGGTCACGATGCGATCCAAATCGCTGGCCGCGGAAATTTTGCTGGTGGCGTGCCGCTCAAAGGCGATCTCCACATCTTCCTCGCTCATGCCGCTGCCGTTGTCGATCACCTGGATCAATTCTTTCCCGGCTTTGGAAATCACCACGGTAATTTCATCCGCCCCGGCGTCAAAAGCGTTTTCCATCAACTCCTTCACCACGGATGCGGGACGATCCACCACTTCCCCGGCGGCGATTTTATTGGCGATATTCCCCGTAAGTATTTTTATTTTTGCCATAGCCGATGTTCGCTTTTATTTTCAATCCCGCCTGATATAAGTAGCTAAACAAAATTATTTTATATTTAAAATCAGACAAAATTATTGATGACAAAATCATTAAAAACAAAAAGATATATTAATTATTTTGTCGTTAATCATTTTGTCTATAATTGGCCAGTATTTTTGTCCACTTACTTGTAAAACGCTTTGGCAAATTACCATAGCGTTGAAATGGATTGTTCAATTTTGAATTATTATGCCGTTTTGAATTCGGAATTTTATCGCATTCCAAAAACAACTTTCAAGGCCTCAAAAGCCAAATCCAGTTTTAATGGGTCGATGTTTCCAATTTTTTTTATCAGTCGTTTTTCAGATACTGATCGAACTTGAAAAAGATCGATCACAGATTTTTTACTCAAGTAATTAACGGGGGTCGGTTCCAACACAACCATCCACGGAACTCGGGCATACTTTGCTTTGAAATCAGTGATTGGAGAAATTATTTTCAGCGGCAACACCCCGATCGCATCATCATTGATGATAACGCATGGGCGGGTTTTTCGCATTTCGGAACCAATAGTGGGGTCTAAATTGACCAACCAGACTTCACCCTGGTTCATAAGAAATCCTCGCTATCCAAATCCGTAAAGACAGTCAATTCAGGATCGTTTTCATATTCCGACGCCATCATTTCCGCAATTTTTCGGAGCTTTTTTTTGCGATATTGTTCCAAAAGCTGTTCAATAGCAACTCTGAAAATTTCCGATTTTGGCACTTTGAGTTCTTTGCGCAACAATTCCACTTCGGCTGCAAGTGAATTGGGAAGTGAAATTGTGATGCGATCAACGTTTTTTAATGTTGCTGACATTATTACTCCTTCGTGCTTTATTTTCTTAAAAAAAGTAAGGTTTTTTTTAAGAAAAATGCAAGACTTTTTTTTCTTAAAAGCCCACTACTTTTATACGTTTGATCGCGAGGCACATATTACGAAGCATGAAAAGTAACAATCTTGAGTTGAAAAAAAGGGGCTAAAAAATAGCCCCTTTTCAGTTTACATGTCATCAAATCTTGCATCAATCAAATCGGCTAAATAAGTGCGATGCGCCATGGTACCGCTGTCTGCTGCGTCGGCATCCTTTAAGCGTTTGCGAATATTTTTCAGATGATAATACGCCAATCCCTGGGAAATATTATCGTAGCGCGATCTCCCTTTTTCGCCCAGGATGCCGATCAATCGCTTGACGTATTCCGCCTGCAAATTTTTGCGGAAATCGTTTACCGAACCGTTGATATCCGCATCAAAAATAGCGGCGGTGAGATCGTCCATCATTTCGGCAAGCGGGTAGTCGTTGCCATAAAGCCGCGTGTCGGTCATCCGCTGCATCACCGTGGGATGGAGCAGATGGGCCAGCACGGCATCTTGAATTCGGGAAACGCGGGCGTGAATTTTGGGATCTTCCGTGCGTCCGAAATGGCTGAAACCCCGCCGTTGTTCCAGCAAATAATTGAAGAGATCGTTGGGTGCGTCAAAGGCGTCCGGGGCAAAACCGTATGTTGCCAGCGCATTCATGGCGCGTTTTTGATCGGCTTTGGATACCGGGCGGAGCGGCTTTGTCGCGCCGGTTTGTCCCTGGAACGCCCGATCCACATACACCCCGCCGACATACCGGGAAATGACCCGCAGGCTGTTGCTATGCTGCCGGGTGACAATCAGGTAAGCGTTTCGCAATTCCTGGTAGGAACGATGATCGCGCGCCAGTTTTTTTCGCAAATTTTGACTCACCGATTGGGTCAGCTTGATTTGATCGATGGCAAACCCGATGGCGTCGTTGGACATATCGCCGGTGTTGACGCGCGGGTCAAGCGCTTTTCCGGGAGAACGCATGTCATCGGCGTCGTTGCCAAAGGCCAGCGCCGGTTCGGTGGAGCGTTCCAGAATTTTGTTCAATCGCTGCCGCTCTTTTTTGGCGTTTTTTTCTGCCGGGGAATAGCCGTAGGTAATCGCCCAAATATCGTAGGGACCGGGGCGGGTGGTGTAAAACTGCCCCTGCTTGCGCCCGTTTGCCGCAAAGTTGATGGCCGGATAATCCATCACCGAACCGGCCAGTCCCGTTTTTTGGGTCAGGCTTTTGTTGCTGATCTCCGATAAAGAATGCAATTGCGTGGCTTTCATGTTGTGGTTCAATCCCAGGGTGTGTCCCACCTCGTGCAACACCAAATAATAAATCGATTCCTTGACCAGTTCCTTGTGAGCCTTATAATCGCCGCCCAGGGCGTTCAAGGCAGTAAGCCCAAATAAATTGTTCATCTGTAAATAATTGTTCAGCATGCAATACGAGTGATTTCCCCGCGGCATTTCGGGTGCATCGATGTTGAGCAGCGCGGTTTCAAATATTTTCCCCGCATTGATACGATTGGTCAAAAAAACATACTCCAGCATCACGTCCGCGCCCAAAATTTGCCCGGTGCGCGGGTTGACAAAACTGGGTCCGTATCCTCCAAACGGCGGGGCCGGCGAAGACGTCCAGCGCAGCACATTGTAGCGAATGTCGCCGGCGTCCCAATCCGCGTCATCCGGCTGGATTTTCACTTGAACAGCCTTTTTGAAACCGGCTTTTTCAAAGGCGATATTCCAGGACAACACAGCGGCTTTGATCGTCCCGCGAATATCTTTCGGCGTGGTATTTTCGATCCACCAGACTATCGGTTCCACCGGCTCGGAAACCGCAGCGCCGGGATTCTTTTTCTTCAAATGCCAGCGGTGGATCAAATCGCGGTAAGGCGTTGGGGAATGGGAAGTTAAGTCCGTGACCTGCGTGGTAAAATAACCGATGCGCGGATCGTCGTAACGCGGCTGGTAATCGTTTTTGGGCGCTTCCAAAATGCTGTGCTGAACGCGCACGCTGATGAATCGGGCGTCTGTCGCCCCGGGCCCCGGCGACTTGTCCGGCGAACCGTTTTCATAAACATATTCCACCACAACATCGGTGTTTTGCGGATAACTTTTGATGCGCACATATTTTGATTTATTCTTGCTGCGCTTGCCCAGCCGGTAGCCCTTGAATTGCTTGGGATACACCGGTTTCACAAGTTCCACATTTTCCGCTAAAAAGATCGGGTCAGCCTTGACCAGGTAAGCGGTTTTGAGCGAATCTTCCGCTTCAATTTTCTGGCTCAACAAGGTTGCCTTGCTGATATTTGCGTCTTTGGCGCGGCTCAGGGCGTTTTCCGGATCAAAATAATACGATGTGTTTTCTTCCACAAATTCGATTTTGTTGAAATGCTTTCGGATGGAAAAAACCTTGCTGCCGCGATATTGCCCGCGAAAGCTGAAAGCGCCCACAATCCCATTCTCGATGTAGCTGAAATAGATAAACTCTTTGCCAACCTGGTCTTTTTGGATTTCAAGATAGGTTTGCCCGTCTTTGGGATTTTGATAAATCGTGAACAAGCCTTTGAACACCTCAAAATCCTTCACCTTATCCTTGATATAATTTTCCTTCTTTTTTTTCTCCTTTTCCTTCTTTTCTTTCGCCTTTTCCCCCTTTTTTTCATCTCCTTTTTTCCCTGCTTTTTCTTCTTTCTGCTCACCGGCTTTTTTCGCATCGCTCTTTTCCTGGGCGATAACGGGCGGGGCGGCAAGCGAAAAAAGCAGCAAAACTGCTATCGCGTATCTTAAAAAACCTTTCATAAGACCTCCTGTAAATTTAAAGAAAACAGTAAATTAGGTTGTCACTTCGGCGGCAAAACTCTGCGGAAATTATCGACGTTTGACATTTAATGAAAAACGTAATACGGATTGTGTTTGTTGCAAAAAATGTAAAGAATTCATTTGCTGCCGTGCACTTTTTTTTTTAAGGCAAAGTACTGTCATTCCCAGCCTGCCCCTTTTTCGGGGCATGTTTTTAGCGGGAATCCACCATTCAAAACTCGAAATGGATCCCGGCACGCC
>CAYVDX010000231.1:0-6141 GCA_964450485.1 uncultured Calditrichaceae bacterium | reverse complement strand
CCGGACACTTTTGGGAAAGGTGATCAAAAGCGGAGCTTTAGGGCAAATGACGTTAAGAAGGCTGTTTCAGATTCTATTTTTTGCCGCTGATTTTCACGAATATACACTCATTTTAAGTCATTTCTGATGTATTTGATTGTATCAACCCGTGTAAAACCGCGTAAATCCGCGGCTAAGCCGGGACGGGGAATTCCGCGGATTTTGCTTGCAAAATCCGGAAGGGCGCGGGGAAAAAACATCATTTTTCGCAGACCAAGTAACGCTTAAAAATTAAGTTCCTCATTTGCCCGGGCAAAAACGATAGTTTCATTGAGGTAATTGTTCATCTTTATTCCACAAATGCGGAAGTTAAATTTTGGTTGTTACCAAGAATGTATTGGGACGGTTTTTTACTCAATAATCCCCAAAACCCGTGTTCTCCTGTATAAATCCGCGGCTTATAAAAATGTGTTTGGTGTTGAGCGCTTACTCGTTGCAAAGCGCCAGCTTCGCAACCCCATTTCGCGGAAACTCCGGCTTGATTACCGGCGAAAAACTTTGCTGTCATGCACAAGCCTATCGCCATTTTTCTGTAAATTGCCGGGGTTGGTAAGCATCGATATAATCAAACGTTTCCGGCGCGGTGGGGGAGAGGTGATATAATTCCCGATAAACCTCGCGGGCGAATTTTTCCTGGAAAAAATGTTCAAACAGCGCCGCCAGCGGATCGTAAAAACGGTTGATGTTGAGCAGCACGATGGGTTTATCGTGATAAAAAAGCTGCTTCATGGTGATCATTTCGATGACTTCTTCCAGCGTGCCAAACCCGCCCGGCAGGGTGATGATGGCGTCGCTTTTTTCATCCATCAGGGCCTTGCGCTCGCGCATGTCCCGTGTGACGATGAGTTCGTCAGCCTGCTCGTAAGCCACTTCCGGCAGTCGCAGCGCTTCGGGAATGACGCCGACCACCCGCCCGCCGTGCTCATGCACTGAACGCGCCAACGCGCCCATCAAACCGACGTCCCCGCCGCCGTAAATGAGCGTATCGCCGCGCCTTGCAAGCATTTCTCCGACCTTTCGGGCCGCTTCAAAATAAACCTCGCTGACGCGGTTGCTGGATGCGCAAAAAACGCAGATGGATTTGGGCATGGTATCACACTCCGTAAGAAAAAGGGATTCTGATAGTTCTCATTAACACCGTGCTTTAGCGCGGTGACAGATTCACGCCTCACGCCTCAGGCCTCACTTCCCCTCACTTTTCCATAATTATTCCAATCGTCTCAAAATAAATTTCATCCAACTGTTTGAGGGGGAGATCGATATCAGAAGTGATGATCAGCCGATCGCCGCCGACCTTGCCGAGCATTGTTAGCGCAATGCCCAACGCGTTGATGTAATCTTCAAATTCCCGCCGCGACGGCGGTTTTACGCTCACCAAAAAACGTGCCTGGCTCTCGCTAAACAAAAACCACTCCGGGCGCATATCTCCATAATTTAGCGATACTTGCGCGCCGAACTGATTGTCGCGATTGGCGATGCAGCATTCCGCCAAGGCCACTGCCAGACCACCATCGGAGATATCGTGCGCGGAGTTCAGCCAACCGCTGCGGATGGATTGCATGACGGCCTGGTATGTTTTGTGCTCCAGGTTGAGATTCACTACGGGGATGTCGCCGGTCACCAGCCCGTAATATTCTTTCAGAAATTCGCTGCCGCCGATCTCGGCATTTGTTTCGCCGATCAGGTAAATTAAATCGCCTTCACTGCGAAAATGGGCCGGCGTCACGCAGGAAACGTCTTCGATCAAACCGACCATGCCAATCGTCGGGGTAGGATAAACTACGCTCTCCGGAGATTCGTTGTAAAAACTGACATTTCCACCGGTCACCGGCGTATCGAACACCCGGCAAGCTTCGCCCATGCCGGCAACCGCTTCGCGGAAAAGGTAAAACATTTCCGGCTTGTAGGGATTGCCAAAATTCAGACAGTTGGTGATGGCCAGCGGTTCCGCGCCGGTGGCAGCGACATTTCGCGCTGCTTCCGCCACGGCGATTTGCGCGCCCCGCCGGGGATTGAGATAAACATAGCGACCGTTGCAATCGGTGGTGACGGCCAGCGCCTTGCGGGTATTTTTGATGCGCACCACTGCGGCGTCGCCCCCGGGCAGCAGCGCGGTGTTAGCCTGCACCTGGGTATCGTATTGCTCATAAATCCAACGTCTGGAGACAATGTTCGGCGACGCGAACACCTTCAGAAAAGCGGCTTGCAGATTCTCCACAGGCGCAAGCGACAAAATATCGAAGCTTTGAACCTCGTCCAAATAATCCGGGCGTTGGTAATCGCGGCGGTACACCGGCGCGCCGCCGCCCAACACGCACTCAAACGGCGGTACTTCCGCCACCGGCGCGCCGTGATGAGAAATTTTCAGCACCGGCTCGTCAGTCACCTGCCCGATCTGTTCACAAATCAAATCCCATTTTTCGCAAATAGCCAGCGCCTCTTTTTCGCGGCCTTTTTTCACCACGGCCAACATGCGTTCCTGCGATTCGGAAAGCAAAATTTCATAGGCGCTCATGCCCGGTTCGCGCACCGGCACTTTGTCTAAATCAATATTCATGCCGCTTTCGCCCTTGGCGCTCATCTCCGTGGCGGAGCAGGTGATGCCGGCGGCGCCCATGTCCTGGATGCCGATCAAAACTTCGGCGCGGATCATTTCCAGCGTGGCTTCCAAAAGCAATTTTTCCGCAAATGGATCGCCGACCTGCACGTTGGGGCGTTTTTCGTCGGAATCCTCGGATAGCGCCTCCGAGGCAAAAGTTGCGCCGTGGATGCCGTCCCTGCCGGTGCGCGAACCAATGATAAACACCGGGTTTCCCGCGCCTTTGGCAATCGCCGAAGCGGTTTGATCGTGCGCCACAATGCCCACGGTCATGGCGTTCACCAGCGGGTTGCCGTCGTAGCAGCCCTCGAAATAGACCTCGCCGGCGATGGTGGGCACGCCCAGGCAATTGCCGTAATCGCCGATGCCGCGCACCACGCCGTCGAACAAATAGCGATTGCGCGGTTTATCCAGCGTGCCGAAACGCAGGGAATTCAGCGCGGCCATCGGCCGCGCGCCCATGGTGAAGATGTCGCGCATGATGCCGCCCACGCCGGTGGCCGCGCCCTGGTACGGCTCTACCGCCGAGGGATGATTGTGGCTTTCGATCTTGAAACAGACCGCCAGGCCGTCGCCGATGTCCACCAAACCGGCGTTTTCCTCGCCCGCCCCTACCAACAGTCGTCCGCCGCTGCGGGGCAGCTTTTTCAGATCGGCGATGGAGTTTTTATAGGAACAGTGCTCGCTCCACATCACCGAAAAAATGCCCAATTCGGTAAAATTGGGCGTTCTGCCCAGGATTTTTTTGATGCGCTCAAATTCTGCTTTGCTAAGACCGTGCTGTTGAGCGATTTCCAAAGTGACCTGCGGTTTTGGCATTGGCGGCTCCGGGCTTATAAAATGTTTTCGTGTTGATGATAACGAATTTAATAAATTGTTAAACGCTGGAGGTTTTGAAAACCTCCAGCGTTTTTGTATCCGATTTGCCGTCCAATTTTACGGAAAAAAGCGGCTGAGTGCAATTTCAAATCGACAAAGCTGCGTTGTTTTCCTTGCGCTTGAAGCGGCGTCTGCCGCGCTCCTAAATTCCGATTGTTTTTCCTGGAAAACAACTACATATTATTGCTGTTAATTGAAAGCGGAACAAGCGATGAAAGCTTTAAAAAGGCGGATGAAAGTAAAAAATCGGAAAATTGTGATCGATTTACCGGATGATTTTGAGGGGGATGAGGTGGAAGTCATTGTAAAGCCGTTAAATAAGAAAAAACCGAACAAAGAAAAATTGCTTGAGTTGTTGCTCAATGCTCCAACGTTTAACGACGCGGAATTAGCTGAATTTGAAAATGTCAGAAAATGGCTAAATGAATGGAAAGTTCAATCGTTTTGATCGCTGCGCGAGTATGTTACAAATTATTTTGGAGGCGTTGAAATGAGAAAAACACGTTTGATCAAATTACTTTCATTTTTAATCGTATGCTGCTGGGTTGTGAGTTGTAAAAAAGATTTAACGCCTGTATCAAACCAAATTCCCGGCGAGAATAAAGCTTTTGTGGATATTAAAGTAAGCCCTGATAGCGGGACTGTTGGAACAATTTTACAGATTACCGGCAAAAAATTTGATCCAAGCGTCAGCCTGCTTTCAATAACTTTTAACGATACTGAACCGTTTCGAGTCGATAGCGGGAAAGGTGATACAATTTATACCTATGTCCCTTTTGAAGCTCAATCGGGGAAAATTACCCTTGATGTTTATGAAGTGGATACCTTATGGGTTTCAAATGATTTTAGAGTGATTCAACAATGTGATACAAGCAAAATTTGTGTTTTGGAATATGATTTAAAACAACCCATTACCCAAAAAAGTGCAAACAACTTACCTGACAACTATAATGCCGAGGCTTGGAAAGCAGAAATTGTTGGTGATACAGTAATTATTTCAAGATATATTGATGCAAGCGAGTATGGAATTACGCACATTCTTTCATTTTTGTGTCAAAAAAACAATTTGCCTGAGCACCTTGAAATTAAAAGGATTGTTCATGAGGATACAGGAACACGGGAAAGCACAATGGATAGAGGAGTCATCAAAATCCAGGATTGGGATACCTCCGGTGTAATTAGTGGGAGAGTGATAGGGAAATTGTGGAGCGGTTTCAATTACAGTTTCCGGTATGATTTCAACGAACAAGTTGCGGGAGAATAACCCCATGATCATCGTCACCGGCGGGGCGGGATTTATCGGCAGCAATTTGGTGCGGGCGTTGAACCAGCGCGGCGTCAGCGATATTTTGATCGTCGATCGTTTGAAAAAAAGCGAAAAACACCTCAATTTAAACCGGCTGAAATTCCTCGATTTTATCGATTACGAAGATTTCCACGAAGAACTGGATCAGTTCAGCGGCGAAGACGTGGCGCTGATTTTTCACCAGGGCGCCTGCACCGACACCACGGAATACGACGGACAATTGATGATGCGCGTCAATTACGAATTCAGCAAGGCGCTGCTGCATTTTGCGTTGAAGAAAAATATCCGGCTGATTTACGCCTCCTCCGCAGCGGTGTACGGCAACGGTGAAAACGGTTTTACGGAAGCGCGCCGCTGCGAGTATCCCATCAATATTTATGCTTATTCCAAATTTTTGTTTGACCAGTATGTGCGGCGAATCTGCGACGAAGCGGGGAATCAAATCGTGGGATTGCGCTATTTCAATGTTTATGGTCCCCAGGAAAATCACAAGCAAAAAATGGCGTCGGTGATTTATCAATTCCATAATCAAATCATGGAATTCGGCGAGTTGCGTTTGTTCGAAGGCAGCGATAAATTTTTGCGCGATTTTATTTTCGTGGAAGATGTGGTAAACGTGAACCTCTTCTTTTTTGATCACCCGGAGAAAAGCGGTATCTTTAATTGCGGCACAGGCAAGGCGGAGAGTTTTTTGAAAATTGCGAAGATTATGCAAACCTGTTACGATTCCTGTGAAATCAAAAATATCCCTTTTCCTGAAACACTCAAAGGAAAATATCAGGCATTTACCCAGGCGGATTTGACAAAATTGCACGCCGTCGGTTATGATGCACCTTTCACCAGCCTGGATGATGGCGTTCGGAGATATGTGGAAGTTTTGAAAAAAAATGAGGGATTTTGGATGTGATCTCTTTAGAATTTACCAAATCGTATGGACGTGCTGATGTTCGCGCAACAGACGATCTTTAGTAATCAATGGCACGCCATGTTTTAGCGCGGTTGCCGCGATCATTTGATCAGCGGGATCGCGGTGAAAATTCCCCGGTAAACGGGTCGATAAAACCAATATTTCCAAAGATATATCCAACAACCGTATTCCCGGTCTGTTTGCGGCGATAATCAACCAATCTTGCACATCCTGTTTTAAAACCAGGCGGTTTTTTGCAACCAGCATTGCGATTTCCCAACCCGAAATAGTACTCACACCTAAAGATTCCGCGGAGCTAATTGCTTCAGCTGCATTTTTTGATAATAAATCTTTTCGTGTTTGTGTAGCTCTAACAGCTTTAGAAGCGCGTCCGCACTTTCGTACAGTCCA
>CAYVDX010000230.1:0-6150 GCA_964450485.1 uncultured Calditrichaceae bacterium | reverse complement strand
ATCTATCCTGCTTCTCCCAACCAAGAATCACTTCAGTATCGATAATATTATCGTAAAACCGGCCAAGTCTGCGACTTTTCTCCTCGATATAATTACGGAGTTCATCTTTCAGCTTAAAACGACGGGCTGTGATTGCTAAGTTCATAGTGAACCCTCCTTGTATGTATTAGGTTAGTTTTTTATTGCCCTGGGATGGGCTTGTCGATAAACCTGTTTTAGTCGATCCATGCTTACATGCGTATAAATTTGCGTGGTGGACAGGTTTTCATGTCCAAGCAATTCTTTGACCGCGAATAAATCGGCGCCGTTATCAAGTAGATGGGTCGCAAAACAATGACGTAAAACATGTGGACTAAGATGCGCTTGTTCGGATAGCTGGGTCATATATTTTTTCGCCATTTTTTGCACTGCTAAAGGATATAGCTTTTTTCCTTTTTTACCAACAAAAACCAGGGAATGATCCGTACATGGCTTTAATTCTTCATTCCGGATTTTTAGATAATTTTTCAATGCCTTATGTGCAAAAGCGCCTAATGGAATGATTCGTTCCTTATTACGCTTGCCTTTGATTCTGAGCGTTTCATTGGCAAAATCAATCTTTTCAATCCGCAATACCAACAGCTCATTTAAACGCATTCCCGTGCCGTAAAGCAGCTCCAAGATCGCCCTGTCACGTACCCCCTCGAAGGTATCGGCCGGGGGCAAATCCATCAGTTCCCGCGCTTGCTCAATGCTTAAAACCGTGGGCAATCGTCGATCTTTTTTCGGCGCGGAAACGACGAATGCGGGATTGGCGTCGATGATATTATTTCTGTGTAGATATCGAAAAAATGATTTTATTGTCGAAAGTTTTCTGGCGATACTACTTTTCCGCATACCGGATTTTAGCAGAAATCCCAAAAAATTTCGTATATCTGTATTTTGAATTGCTCTCGGAAGCGCCGGGTGGCCGTCACAGGAAATTTCTATAAATTCAATAAACTGAGAGAGATCGTTTTGGTACGATACGACCGTATGTGCCGCGTATCGTTTCTGGAAAGTAATGTAATGTATAAATTGGTCTAATTCAACCCACATTCTGGCGTCACCCTCACTTTGTAACTTAAAAAGATGCTTCAACTCGACGCTAACCCGATTCACAACAGCATGTTACGGCAACAGCGGAAAATCTAAGCAGAATATGGATTTTTAAGTACTTTAGGGCGATTGTGAGAAATAAATGGTAAAAAAAGATAATGCCATAAACTCGGTAAGGTATTCATCATTGGCAAAAACCCAATCTCCAGGATTCATTCACTTACAATATAGCAAATTTTTCACTCAGATTCAATGATTTCTTTATGCTTGCACTCAGGGCATTGCAAAAACCGGCCGTCCTTTCGGGTGTTTTTTTCTTCCAAAATGGGATAGCCGCAATTCGGGCACTTTTCAGCCCGGGGGCGATTCCACAACGCAAATTTGCATTTGGGATATTCACTACAGCTATAGAAAATTTTTCCCCGCCGGGAATTTCTTTGAACAATTTCACCCTTGCATCCTTCAACCGGGCAAGCGACGCCCGTGCTGATCGGACGGGTATTCCGGCATTCCGGGTAGTTGGAACATGCCAAAAACTCACCAAACTTTCCGCGTTTGAGCAGCATGGGATTGCCACACTTATCGCATTTTTCATCAGTGGGTTTGGGAGGTTCGGGCGCTTCCAACGGGCGGGTGTTTTTACAATCCGGAAAACCGCCGCACGCTAAAAACTGCCCGTTCCGCCCCCACTTTACGACCATCTTTCGCCCGCATTTTTCGCAGGTCACATCACTTTCTTTTTGGAGCGACTGTTTGATGTCTTTCAGCTTGCCTTCAACCTGGTCTAAGGTCTGTTTAAAAGGGTGGTAAAACTCATCCAGCGTTTCCGTGTATGTGGCCGCATGCTGCTCAATTTTATCCAGTTCATTTTCCATCAACGCCGTGAATTCGACATTAAAAATGTTAGGAAAATGCTTTACCAATAAGACGTTTACGGTCTTACCCAACTCAGTGGGATGCAATGCGCGATCTTTTTTTTCGACGTATTGCCGATGGATCAGCGTGGAAATAATCGAGGCATAAGTGCTCGGCCGGCCGATGCCTAATTTATCCAGCATTTTAACAAGCGCGCTTTCCGTGTAGCGGGGGGGCGGTTTTGTAAAATGCTGCTTGAGAATCAAATCCAGTAAACTGAGCGCTTCGCCTTCGGATATTTTGTTGGGCAAATTTTCCGGGTTATTGGTGATGTCGTCGGTTTTTTTATCAGCCGCTTTCCCCTCCGAATAAACTTGCAAAAAGCCGCGGAAAACAATTGATTCACCCGACGCGCGAAATAAGTATTCACCGGCGGTTACTTCAATCGTCATCCGGTCCGCGATGGCCGGTTTTAGCTGGCTGGCGACAAAACGCTTCCAAATCAAGTCATATAATTTGAACTGATCCGGCGTTAAGTATTGCTTGATTTTTTGCGGTTCCAAATCGCGATTGATATAGGTCGGTCGAATCGCTTCGTGTGCATCCTGGGCGCTTTTTTTCGATTTATAAACATTCGGCTTTTCCGGCAGAAAATCGACCCCAAAACTTTCGGTGATATAATGCCGCACCGCGCTAATGGCCTCTTCACTGACACGAGTGGAATCGGTACGCATGTAGGTAATCAACCCGATTTCGCCCTTTCCCTCAATATTAATTCCCTCGTATAAACGCTGCGCAGCGGACATCACGCGAGATGTGGTCATCCGGAACCGGCGTGAGGCGTCCTGCTGCAAAGTGCTGGTGATAAATGGCGCCGGGGGATTCTTTTTAATTTTTTCGCGCTTAATTTTCGTAATGCGATAAGTCTGGTTGCGAAGCTTTTCATAGTGCTGCCGCGCCTCTTCCTGGCTGCTGATGTGAAATTTATCCGGGCTGAGGCTCTTTTTACCGATTTTCACCAATTTGGCGGAAAATTTTTCTTTGGCCTGTGTTTCCAACTGCGCCGTGACGCTCCAATGCTCAACCGGCACAAAAGCGTCGATCTCAGCTTCCCGTTCGCAGATCAACCGCAATGCGACCGATTGAACCCGCCCCGCGCTCAAGCCTTTATAAATCGTTCGCCAAAGCACCGGGCTTACCTGGTAACCAACGATGCGGTCCAACACGCGGCGCGCCTGCTGCGCCTGGACGCGGTTCATATCAATTTTTCGTGGATTTTGTATCGCCTTCAAAACAGCAGGGCGGGTAATCTCATTAAATTCAACGCGTTGTATATTTTCATTCACTTTTTGAATATTATCCGCAATAAAATATGCAATCGCTTCGCCTTCCCGATCCGGGTCTGTGGCCAGCAGCACTTCCTCGGCGTTTTTCGCAGCGCTCCGCAATTGTTTAATAATCTCGCCTTTACCGCGAATGACCGTATATTCCGGCGCGTACCCGTTTTCGATATCGACGCCGAGCTTGCTTTTGGGCAAATCGATCACATGACCGACGGATGCGGTTACTTTGTAATCTTTTCCTAATATTTTATTGATGGTTTTTGCTTTTGCGGGAGATTCTACAACGACCAGTTTTTTGCCATTTCCTTTACTCATTCGCTCTCTCGGTTTTCTAAAGCCTAATTTAACTTATCATTTCCGGGGTAATACACCGCATCTGTGTCAAAAGTTCCAAGCTCTCTACCCAGCAATATTTGGGAAACAACGGTTTTGATTTCATGTATATCAATTCGGCCGAATCCCATCAAAAAGCATCGTTCGATAATTTGTTCGACCTGCAAGGCATTAACGATGCCCAATGTTTGCAATTGGATCAAATATCCGTATGCTTCCGGGCTAAAAAAATTTAACTCATCAGCAATCAGCACCCGCAACGAAGGCGGCTGTTTCGCACCTTTCCGCGCGGAAGCCGGAAATTGATCATCATTTAAATTCATGATGACCCACTCAACGGCTTTGTGAATCTCCGGCTCGGTGTACCCCTTTTTCAGCAACTTTTGGGACACCTTTTCCAAATTTAAGCCGAGCGGATCTGTTAAGTGTATTATTTCCTTTAGCAGAAATTCAATAATTTTATCAATTCTCTCTTGCATAGCTTATCCCCTCGGCCAAATTTAACCATTTGCCGTTGAAAGTCAATCTTTATTTTCCGGGTAACACATTTCCGTTCTTTTTGTTCAAAAATTCTGCCTGAATCATCGACAATTATCTTTTTTCATTGACAGACAGCGGCTTTCCCTAAAATCGTATCTTGCCGTTTGAAAGACTCAAAAGGCATTTTGATTTATACTCCAATTGTATTATATTACTCAGCTAAAAAAAATCGGTATAAAAAATTATGCACGAGACATTGAATCTATAAAAACGAGTTTACTTTTAACACGTCTTTTGCTTCGGGGAAGGCTGATCGCAAAGCTCAACAATCAGTATTGCTTTGGCAGCCAATTTTGTATGATGCACGGAAACAACTTCAATTTCGCTTTTCCTTTTTGGCGGCTTTATGTTAACAAAACGCACATCGTTCGAGGATGCGCGCTTCTATATAATGGCATTTCTTTACTTCAAAAACCCGCCGGTTTGATGAACAATCATTCTTATTTTCTTTCATAATGCGCAATATTAAAATTATCATCGAATATGAGGGTGCGGCTTATCACGGTTGGCAATATCAAAAGAATTTGCCATCAGTCCAGGGAACTTTGGAAACAGCTATTTTTAAACTAACCGGCGAAAACATTCGCGTTACCGCCGCCGGAAGAACAGACACAGGCGTTCACGCCCGGGGTCAGGTTGCCAATTTTAAAACCAATAAAAACTTGACACTAAACCAGTTTACATCCGGGTTGAACGCCCACCTGCCAAATGATATCGCCGTTAAATCCGCCGAAGTTGTCAGCGCGGACTTTAACGCGCGCTTCCAGGCAAAACGGCGGGTTTATCAATATTTTATTTCAACGGAACACACCGCCCTGATGCGAAATTATTGCTGGCAAATATTTTATTCATTGGATGCAAAGATGCTCGCGAAATTATCGACAACATTGATTGGCAATCACGATTTTGGCGCATTCTGCCGGAAAACCGTGCAAAGCGAGCACAAAAGGTGCATCGTTTTTGAATCCGGATGGACGCGGCACAACGCCCTGTGGGTGTATCGAATTTCCGCCAACAGGTTTTTACACGGCATGGTGCGCACGATTGTCGGCACACTGGTTGACGCTGTACGGGGGCGATTCACGGCGCGGCAATTCGATCAAATTTTTAAAACCGCTGACCGAACCCTGGCCGGGCCGGCAGCGCCGGCAAAAGGGCTGGTGCTCGAAGAAGTGATATACTAAAATGGGAAATGTTTAAATGAAAAATGTAAATCGCTGTTCTGTTCGCTTGAAACACGCCCGCTGTCTGATAATTTTAACGATCAGCTTGTCGCTTGTGGCCTGCGGTACCAATTCCAAACACAACGGCGGCCAGAGCACCGAAAATGACTCCGGGTTGATTAATTCTGTTTATGCACAGGAGCGGGAAAACAGTGAAGACCTGTACAATTCCCGACAAAACGCCATTACCCGGGCAGTCAAGCATGTCAGCCCGGCGGTTGTGGGAATCAACGTCACCCAGGTGCAACGATTTGTCCGCGAAACGCCGCTCAGTATGTTTTTCCCGGAATTATACCGAAACAGAATCTACGAGCAAAAAATAAAATCGCTGGGTTCCGGGTTTATCATTTCCGAGGATGGCTACATTGTCACCAACGAGCATGTCGTTGAAAACGCCGTGGAAATTGTGGTGACAATGACCGACGGGAGACGCCCCAAGGCAAAGTTGGTTGGCGCTGATCCATCTTCGGATATCGCCCTGCTCAAAATCGAGGGCAATCATTACCCTTTTATTGAATTCGGACATTCGGATGATTTAATCGTCGGCGAATGGGTGATTGCCCTGGGCAACCCGTTCGGCTTGGTAGAATTGAATAATCAGCCGACCGTTACCGTGGGCGTCATCAGTGCGGTGGATCGCGACTGGGGACGCACCTCCGAAGGCCGGTTGTATCTCGACATGGTTCAAACCGACGCGGCCATCAATCACGGCAACAGCGGCGGCCCCCTGGTGAATTCACTCGGGCAGGTAATCGGCATGAACACTTTTATTTTTACCG
>CAYVDX010000229.1:0-6198 GCA_964450485.1 uncultured Calditrichaceae bacterium | reverse complement strand
TCGAGGTCAACCCGACCCGGGGCAAGAAGCTGACCAACATGCGCGCCTCGGGCAGCGATAAAGCCCTGAAAGTTGCGCCGCCCACCATTTTCAGCCTGGAGGAAGCCCTGGAATTTATCAACGATGACGAGTTGGTGGAGGTGACGCCCAAATCGATTCGCCTGCGCAAGCTTTATCTTGACGAAAACGACCGCAAGCGTCTGAAAATGAAGAAGCCGTTGCATGCGTTTTGAGACGTTATCGCATTATTTCTTGCATTTCGGCGTCGCAATGATTATTTCATAATAATGGTAATAAACCGTAATATTACGATGTAGGGAACGGTCGTGACCGTTCCTGACTGGTTAGATATTTATGTCAAAGAATTTTAAAAACCAATTAAAGCGATGAAAAACACCGATAAAAAATTAAACATTCCCCCCATCCAAAATCCCCGCGAAGGTTGGGATAAGGCTTTTCAAAGGATGGCCGCAAACGGCGACGACAAATTGTTAGACGGAGAGTATTTAGCCAATCAAAGCAGTTGGGATGACCTCGAATGGGAATGGGAGTGGAAAGGTCGTCCGCGGTGAATCCTGCAAAATCATCAATCTATCTTCTCGGCATTGAAACCAGCGGCGGCACCTGCGCGGCCGGCCTTGCCCGCGACGGGCAGGTCATTGCCGAAATCTCCGCAAACATCAAAAATATTCACTCCAAAATGCTGGCGCCATTTGTTGACTCACTGCTGAAAACCGCCGGTTTATCCGCGCGGGATTTATCCGGCGTGATTATTTCCGCCGGGCCGGGATCGTTTACCGGGCTGCGCATCGGCTACAGCGTGGCAAAGGGGCTGGCGCACGCGTTAAATGTGCCCATCGTCGAAGTGCCCACGTTGGACATTTGGGTATTTCAGGCCGGCTGGCAGCCTGTGCCGGTTCTCTCCGTGATTGACGCGCATCGCGGCGAGATTTTCTGCGCGGTTTATCAATGGAAAGACCATTTGCCGGCGCGTCAAACGGATTACCTGCTCATTTCTCCCGAAAAATTGCCGGAAATGCTTTCCACCGATGCGATAATCGTGGGCGCTTCAACAAAGATTAAAGACCTGCTGACGCCGCACATTCCCGGCAATTTTCGCTTTCAACAACCGTCGCCATCCGCCCCACGGGTTTGGGCATTGCTGGCATTGGGCTCACAAAAATTTGCCGCCGCCGAATTTTCCGATACCGCGGACTGCGAGCCGTTTTATATGCGCGCTTTCAAAGGTGTTTCATGAACAAAATACCCACTTTGCGAACCATGACAATGAATGATCTCGATGTGATTATGGCGCTTGAAAAAAAACTGTTCGTCGATGCCTGGTCGCGCCGGAGTTATGAATACGAGATCAAAGAGAACCGTTATTCGCTGCCGGTGGTGCTGGAACTGGACGGCAAAATGATCGGACACGCGGTGGTCTGGCACGTTTTTGATGAGTTTCACATTGCCACGCTGGGCATTCACCCGGATTTTCAGCGGCAGGGATGGGGCAGTTATTTGCTAAAGCTGCTGCTCAGCATGAGCGACGGGGCGGAATTTGTCCTTTTAGAAGTGCGCAAGGGCAACACCGCCGCGCTTCGGCTTTATGAAAAATTCGGTTTTATCCCATTGCGCATCCGTCGCAATTACTACCGTGACGGCGAAGACGCGATTGTCATGCGAAAGCAGTTGGAGTAAAAAATAAATCCCAAAAACAATTTTCAATCCGAAAAACAATCAACTATATTGTAAATCGGCGCAAAAATGCGCATTAATTGTTTCCAGCATTTATCTCGCGGATGAAAATCCCGTATGGCACAGTCGAGCAATAAAGAGAAACCCCTTCGGGTTTTAATCGATTTGAACGTGCTGGCAGATGTAATCCGGAAGAGAAGCCCGCATTATATTACCTCCTCCGAGTTGATCAGCAAAGTGCTGCTTAGAAAGATTACCGGTGTTTTAGCGGGTTTTGCCCCGGTGAGCATTTACGATCTCGTTAAAGATCGTTCAGATTCACAGCAGGCAAATGACATTGTTGACTGGCTGTTGGCTAATTTTGAAATTGCGCCGCTGGAAAAAGATGTTTACATTGACGCCCGCTGTTCGGGGCTGATCAGCCTGGAAGACGGGATCGTTATTTTTTCCGCGGAACGTGCAAAATGCGATTTTATTGTATCCGGAAATATCGAAAATGATATAAATTCTCCCGTGCCGGTAATATCGCCTGAAGAATTGTTATACAAACTCAGCACCGGCAATGATTAAGGCGAAAGTTACGATTCGGGTCTTTTTTGACAGGATTTACAGGATAAACAGGATGTTGGATATCCATTTCCACAGAAAAAAACGGGTTATTTATCCGGTTAATCAAACGAATAATCATCGCCCAATACCCGTTTTATCATGTTGAAATATAAAACTTTAACGGAAAAAATTATTGGATGCGCCTATCGCGTTTATAATAAAATGGGGTTTGGTTTTCAGGAATCTGTTTATGAGAACAGTTTATTAATTGAGTTGAAAAAAGTCGGTTTAACAGCAGAATCACAAAAACTAATAAATGTATTTTACGATGGTGAAATCGTTGGCGAGTTTAGGGCAGATGTCATTGTAGAAGATTTGATTATTTTAGAACTATAATCGGTACGCCGGATTGCTACTGCCCATGAAGTGCAATTGGTAAATTATTTGACGGTAACTCACAAAGATGTCGGTTTGATCATCAATTTTGGCGAGAACAAAGTTGAAGTGAAGCGAAAGGTAAGAGAATTGCCCCAAAATTCATCAATATTTTAAAAAAGGATAGACAGGATAAGTTGTAAATATAATCCGGTTAATCCAGTTCATCCTGTCAAAAAATATAACCTGGATAGTTTTACAAGCGAAAAAATGATTTCTGTTCAAGAAGCCCTGCAAGTTGTTCAAAAAAACCTGCCAACCCGCTCGGTTGAAGCGATCCCCATCAAAAATGCGTTGGGAAGCGTTCTCAGTGCGGACAT
Source organism: uncultured Calditrichaceae bacterium (assembly GCA_964450485.1). Classification (GTDB taxonomy): domain Bacteria; phylum Calditrichota; class Calditrichia; order RBG-13-44-9; family J075; genus JACKAQ01. Next base: position 3,199 of record CAYVDX010000229.1, on the reverse strand, counting down.
TTTCGCCCGGGAACCCATGCCGCAATTCACCAACAGCGCAATGGACGGTTATGCGGTTCGCTGGGAAGATATCTGCCCGGCAGATGAAAAAAAGCCGGTCGCGCTAAAAATTGTTGGCGAAAGCCAGGCGGGAATACCGTTTCAAAATAAAATAAACCGGGGCGAAGCCATTCGAATCAGCACCGGGGGAATGCTCTGCGAAGGGGCAGACGCCGTGGCGCCGGTCGAAGAAGTACGGGTGGACGGCGACCGCCTGTTTGTGCTGAAGGCAAAAAAACCGCAACAGCATGTGCGCTTTGAAGGCGAAGAATACAAGCCGGGTGATTTATTGCTGCCAAAAGGCGTGTTGCTCCAACCGGTGCAGATTGCCGTGTTGGCATCGCAGGGAATTGTGGAAGCGCCGGTGTATGCGCCGCCGGGTGTGTCGATCATCGGCACGGGCAGCGAGTTGGTGCCGTATTTTGAAACACCGCAACCCGGGCAAATTCGCGATTCAAACGTGCTGATGTTATCGTTAGCCGTGGAAAAATCCGGCGGCAAAGCGGTGCGGACCGCGCGTGTCAGCGATAATTTTGATGCAACCGTGCAAGCGGTTCAAGAAGCGGCGAATGCTTCCCGAATGATTCTGTTTACCGGCGGCGTATCCGTCGGCCCGCATGATTTTGTCAAGCGTGCGGCCCGGGAATGCGGATTCGAGACAATTTTTTGGCGGGTTCGGCAAAAGCCCGGCAAGCCGCTTTTTTTCGCCCGCAAAGGCGAAACCCTGTTTTTTGGATTGCCCGGCAACCCGGTTTCGGCATACATGTGTTATTTGTATTACGTACATCCCGTTTTGCAACATCTTTCCGGCAGAAAATTTTCCGGAAATTTTACGAAGGCGATATTGGCGGAACGCCTTCAAAACACGCTCAATCGCGCCCAATTTTTCCGGGTGCGACTAAAAAACGCTGCTGATAATTTTCGCGCATTTCCTTTAAAAAAACAGGGTTCTCACATGTTGACAACCGTTAGCGACGCCGGCGGATTTATCTTTTTAGATATTAACGCCGATCTGCCCGCGGGGCAAAAAGTTGACGTGATTCCTTTTGTATAATTTGTGCAGGATAAAAAAGATGACGACAAACCGAAGCACCGCGACACACTCGGAAGAAGTTTTTCAATCCGAATCGCAAAAAACAACTTTATCCGGTAAAAAAGGGGTAATCGGATTAGCAATTCTCACAATTCTGTATGTCTTATCCCCGGTGGATTTGTTGCCGGAAGCGCTCCTCGGTCCGCTCGGTTTTGTCGATGATGCGGCGTTGATTGCCTATTTGATCAAACGCATCATGACGCGGAAGTCGCTTAACATAAACGGACGGCAATGATTTACCAACAAAGTGAAAGTTTCGATTAATAATCCGTTGAGAAATTTTCAAAATAGATCACAACAAAAACAGCCTGACGTCCTATTATAAAATTCTGAAAAGGAGTTGCACACATCTCAAAATCGATTTCACATCACGGAAGATTTTTTCTGTAATTAATTCAACCGGATCGGCTGGATTTTCTCGATCCGGGTTGCCGCCGCAATTAACCGTGCGCGCGATAAATTATTCACCCAAACGATTTTACAAAGAGGTTCGTATGACAAAACGCCAAATCGAGGAAAAATTATCAAAGTTTGTGCGAAAAGAAAACTGCCTGATTTCTACCTCGCAGACAGCCGGAAAAATTGCCGGGCGCATCGGTTGTACTAAAGAAGAGCTGGATGCTTTTATCCGCGAAGAATTTTCGATGTCTTTTAGCTCCTGGAAACAAGATCCGGGCATCGTGTTGGGCTACCCGACCTGCAACAGTTGCGGCAAACATCGCCGCGGCAGACCGTACGGCCGCCGGGCGGAGTCTTATCAATGTCTGGTTTGCGGAAATATCAGTGAGAAACGCAAATTGAAATACAACGCCAACGGCACCATCGGCATTAGCGAGCATACGCCGATCAGCTTGCCAACCCTGCGTGGGCGAAGCCGGTAGCTCTGGCGCAAGGCGTTACAGGTTGAAAAATTTTACCCATTCGTCAATTTTTTTGACCTTTTCTTCCCCGTGGGGATAAATCGTGCGCTTGACCTCCTCGATAGATCTTTCCCGGCGCAGTTTTGCCGGATTTTTTGAGAAAAATTTATCAGCAAAACAAACAATCTGCTCCTCAAGCGTGACCGGAACAAAGTCGCGTTTGGGGAGCGGCAGGTTTTGCGCTTCGATGTCCGCCGCCGTGATGCCCACGCCGGTGTGCCGCTCGCACACCAACGCGTGACGCGGCAATCCTTCCGTGTCCAGCATTTCCCGCCCCAAAATACCATGCATGATGTACGGATATTCTCCGTGGCAGCCAATTTTCGGCGCGTTTGTTTTGATCATGCCGATATCGTGCAGCATGGCCGCTTCCCGGATAAACGGTTGATCCGGATTGAGGTGAGCCACACGTTCCGCCAATGTCAGCGCTTTTTTTGCAACCGCCGCGCTGTGAACGCACAAAATTTCATACGCAACGGATTTCTTGTCGTAATATTTTTGAATAATTTTCAACGGATCCATTATTTTTCCCGCAATATTTGCTGTAACGATAAAACCCAATCTCACAAAAAGCAATCGGCAATAAAAAAAGGAGAAAAGTATTAAGCTTCTCTCCTTTTTTCAACCAAAAATGCGTTTTTCAGACTTGAGCGCCATGCTAAACAACCCGGCGCCGTCAACGCGAATGGGTCGTCAACTTTTGCGGAGAAAAAAAACTGTTCAAGAGTGCAATGGCTGAAAATGACGCTTGCCCGGAGAATCGGGAATCCGAGCCTTATAAAATAACCATCTTTGACCGATAATCACATTATTGCCATTACTTAACAATGTAAATTTGTGCCTAAAAAAAACGATTTGTGAAAAATATAGTTTATCAGGTGATATTTTTTTCTACTTTTTTACGATCATTACAGTAAAAACTTAGTTGGCAATTACAAATAAATCCGTTCATTCAGAACGTTATCATTTTTGCGTAAAAAATGATTTGCATCAATAAAAATAATGAAAGGGGCGTTAAATATGAACGAGTTACCCAAGGGAATTTTGCTGAAGGGGAATCTCCCCGGTCATTTTCGTAATATTTTGTCGAATGAGGCGCTGAACTTTATTGCCGGTCTTCAGCGCAAATTCAACAGCCGCCGCGAAG
>CAYVDX010000228.1:0-6200 GCA_964450485.1 uncultured Calditrichaceae bacterium | reverse complement strand
CGTTTTAATCAGTTCTTTTTCGGCTTCCGCGGCGTTCATTTCGCCCAATGAATAGGCTGCCGCGGCCCGAACCTGGCTGTCCGCATCTTTTTTTAGGGAATGAAGCAACGCTTTACTGACCCCAGGTTTGGAGTTGTCGTCCGCCAATTTGCTTAAGGCGTACGCGGAAAATTTGCGGACTGTGGCGTCGGGATCTTTTTCCAGCAATGCCATCACTGCCTCAACAGACTGCCGGGCCTTTATTTCCCCGAGGGTTGAGACAGCGGTTTGGCGGACTTTTTCGTTGGGATGTTGCAGTTGTTGCTCAATGCCGCCGAGGTCCTGGCTCGCGGAAAGGGACAGTTGCGGCAGCGATTCCAGCGCGGTTATCAAAACATCCGCATCGTTTTCGCTGGCGATCAGTTCCAAGATTGCCGGTGCTGACGCCGTATCGCGATAAATCCCCAAAATGCGCACGGCTTCCTTGCGAACCGCGGGTGAAGAATGACTCAGTGCGTTCCGTAAATAAGCGAGCGTTTTCTCGCTCCTCATTTTTTCCATGGCATAAACCACGGCTAACTGAATGCGCAGGGAATTTTCGTTGTTTTGATTCAGCAATTGACCCAAATCGACCAACGCCGGCGTGTAATTTAATAGTCCGAGCGATTTGATCGCCTGGGTGCGAACCGCTGCGTCATCGCTCTCATCCTTGGCAATGTTCACCAGCGTTGGCAGCGCCCGATTCCACAATATGTCGTCACCCGGATCTGAATTTTGCAATATTTTCACCATTTCCGTCATGCGCGCCATTCGATCACGCGGCTCATGCGCGCTGGAAATGCTTTCCACCCACTGATCGACGTCATTGCCCTTGGGGATTGTAAAAACAAAGGTCTCGCCGATCACGATGTTTTTTAACGAAACCTTGCCGCGGGATTGCATGGTTTTATATAATTGCCAAAAGCCAATATCGCCGCCGCGCTCGCCCGAACGCGATAGCGCATCGATAAATGATCGCGAGAAGTTTTTACGAAGCGCCGCATTCGACAACCCTTTTCGGTAGCAATCGTCATAATAAATGCAGTTAAAGGCGCCTTCACCTTTGGTTTTTTTGATGATGCGGGGATAGTACGTTCCCACGCAAGCGTCCGGGATGACCAGTGTGTTTTTTGCGGGAATATTTTGCAATAAATACAGCATCTTTGACAGGGGAATCGCATTTTCCGGGCGATCCGGTGTGCCGTCGTAGGGGATTAAAAATGATTCACTATAGGCGCCGGCGGCAATCGGCGCGGCAAGATAGGCGAAAAAAGTATCTTCCGGTCGAACGTGACGAATTAAAGATTCCAGTGTGGAAAAAATGCGTTCGGCGGTCGCTTGTTCGTCATATAATTCCAACACCTGGTCGGCGGCATAACTGAAATTGGATCGCAAAATATTGGCAATTTCCTTGCCGCTTTCGATGGCATGCGTGGTTCGAAAGCGTGAGCCTTGAAAATGATCAACGCCGACGATCACCGCCCAACTTTTCCCGGTTATTTTCGCCGGACGGGCATTTTGCGCCTGCATCGTTAATACAAATGGCAATGCGATTAGCATTCCCCAAAATAATGCCTGACGAATTTTTATAACGTATTGTTTTATCATTGTTTGCCACACCGGTTACGGGTTATTAAAATCGTTCAGAATCTGGGTAATGGTGATTTCCAGTTCCCTGGCAAGGTCTTCTTCGGGCAGGCTGGTTTCCTCCAGATGTTCGCGCACCATTTTGACAATTTTAGCGCATTTTTCGTCCAATTCGATCTGGTTTTTTTCGCTCTCCAGCCAGCGATCCAAACAGTTTTTGCATTCCACTTTAACGCGCAGCGCAAGGTCGTAGCGTATTTTCCAATCGTCCAGCCGGGATTTGTATTCCTGAACTTTCTGTTCCGTTTCGGCAAGGTTATTCAGCGGCAAATTATTGGCGATAATCCAGCCGGTCAGGTTGACGCCGACAGTGGATTCCACCACTTGCTGGTTAAAATTGGCCACTTGCAGCGATAATTTTGGGATTTCAGTTTTGAGATACGATTTTAGTTCGTCAATGGATAAATTCGCATCGCCGTTTTGATCGGCCTGCCGGGTGGTGAAGGCGTCGCCCAAAACATGGGTAAACAGACCGTGATGAAACGTTTCCAGTTCCAACGATTCATTTCGCGCCGCCGCAATAATCACCATGCCGCTGCCGTAATCCTCAAGTTCCCTGCGAATGGCGTTAATCGGCACTGCCCCGCGCTTGATGGAAACCCCGCCGGCAGCGTCCCGGGCGCCCCCCGAGCCGGCCGGCGCAGCCGCGGAAGCAATCGGTTGATCCGGCGTCGCGGAAACACCGCGCGTTCCACCGCTGCTTGTTGGCGTCACGAGATCGCCGCTAAAACAGTGATCTAACAAAATCAGCTTGCGATTTGCCTTGATATCGCTGACAAAATCGAGCAAATGTTTTAAACGAATGCCCGCGACGTCCAGCGTGCGCAAATCGGCGTCGTAGGTCAGCCAATAGGTCTGTTCGTTATACAGTTTGTTGCGCACGCCGTGCCCGGCATAATAGAGCAAAAACCAATCATTTTCCCGCAGTTGTTTGGCAAATTTGTATAATTCCCGAATAATCCGCCCCCGCTCCGCCGAACTGTTCCGCAGCGTGGTGACTTTGTAGCCTTGCTTGCGCAGGATTTTCTCCAGCGTGTCCACATCGGCTTCGGCGTATCTCAACTGTTGCACGCCTTCTAAAATGGACAAAGAAGCATTCAAACCGATCGAAATGGCATATTTTTGGGGTGTTTGCGCAGTCAGGGGAGGCGTAAAAACAAATACCGCCAAAACCGCAAGCAGGCAAATCGGCTTGACAAAAAAGGATGGATACTTCATGGAAGTGATCCCCGGTTAAAATCGTTAACGTTTATCGTTGTCTATTGACAATCTATGCAAATTGAGGAACGAACAAAATGATTATTCTCAAAGTTGGCGGAAATATTGATTTTATCGCCTGTTGACGACATAATTTAACGTGAAATCAGAATAAGTTTTTCAATAATGAAGAGCTAAATTGTCATTTCCGCATGTATTAAGGATTTCTGATTTAATTAATTCCCGATTTCAGGATTTTGGTATGTGATATGCACATTCTTGAACTCATCCCCCCACCCCCCTTCTCTTTCAAAGAGAAGGGGGAGAAAACTCCCCTCTCTTTCCAAGAGAGGGGTTGGGGGTGAGTTCCTGCGTTGTTTACAAACACTATACCAATTTTTCCAAATCAGGAAGTTATTTTATCTGCGTCCCTAAGCGGAAATCCACCTTTTGAAATTTAAGAAAAAATAGATTCCGGCTAAAAGATTGCCGGAATGACATTTTCAAATAGCCTTTTGTTTGCTACACCAAACTGAGGTTAATTTACAAATAAATCCGGGATATGCTAAAAATTCTGGCGTAATTGTTAAAATTTGGTTATTTTTTTAATAAAAACATGCGATCGCTTATGAACAAAAGATACCGGGTTTTGCTCATTCTATCAAGCCTCGTTTTGAACGTTTGGCAGCTTTATGCGCAAAACGATCGCGGCGCTGTGCCGATTTTATCCGCGAATGATCGTTCGGAGGTGCGCACTGCCCTGGTCATCGGCAACAGCGCTTATGCGGAAGCGCCGTTGAGCAACCCGGTCAATGACGCCGCGGATGTTGCCGCTGCCTTGAAATCGCTGGGTTTTCATGTGCAACTGAAAACCGACGCTTCCCGCCGCCAAATTATTGAAGCAATTCGCCAATTCGGGCGGGATTTGCAGCGGCGCGGCGGGGTGGGGCTGTTCTTTTTCGCCGGGCACGGCATTCAGGCCCACGGGCGGAATTACCTGATTCCCATCGGCGCGGACATCCGCAAAGAACACGAAATCGAAGACGAGGGCGTGAACCTCGGGCGGGTGTTGGGCGAAATGGATGATGCAAGAAATCGCCTGAATATTGTGATTTTGGACGCCTGCCGGAATAACCCGTACGAGCGCGGTTTTCGCTCGGCGGGCAGGGGACTGGCTTCCATCGATGCGCCGCGCGGCACCCTGATCGCTTACGCCACCGCACCCGGCTCCGTCGCCGCGGACGGCAGCGGGCGCAACAGCCCGTACACCGAAGCGCTGTTGCAACACATTCAAAAAAGCGGCGATTCGGTTGAGCGCGTTTTTAAAAATACCCGCGCGGCGGTTATTCGCAAAACGAATAATGCGCAGGTTCCCTGGGAATCTTCGTCGCTGATCGGCGATTTTTACTTTGTCCCGCCCGACAAAATTGCCGCAACTCCGGCGGAAACGTCTCAGCCGACGATTGACCGGCAAAATAATTCCCGGAAAGATAACCCGGTGAAAACGCCGCAAAAAACCGTTCCGCCAAATACGGATGTTTTGCAGAATGAAGTAACGTCTGAAAATCCCCGGCAGGTCTTTCGATCAACTCAACGGCTGCTTTCGGAATCGGATTTAAAGCAATTCGCCCGGCAAACCGGTCGCACGGTCAAATTTTCGCGCAACGACGTCGATCCGAATGTCGCCGAGTTCAAAATATCCGGCAAAAATTTTGAAAACGATTTTGAATTGATCAGCAGCGGACAGGTTGTTTATGACAAAAACAGCGGTTTGATGTGGCAGCAAGGCGGCTCGAGCGGCATGTTGGGAATCAATTTTCAAGCGGCGCAAAATTACATCGCGGGACTGAACGGGCAAAATTTCGGCGGCTACAACGATTGGCGGCTGCCCACGGTCGAAGAAGCGCTTTCCCTGTTGGCGCGTAAAAAAAATCGCGGCGGCTACCGGATTGATGCGCTTTTCGATCCCCGGCAATATTACATTTGGACGGCGGATTTGTATCGCACCTCGTTTTACTGGACAGTGGATTTTGGAGCAAGTTTGTGCATTGCCGTCCCGGATTATTACGAGATTTTTGTGCGTGCGGTGCGCAATGCAACCGGCTCGCCGCCGCGGAAAGCTTCAAACACAAATCGCGCAGAAAATAATCAACGCTCGGTTGAACAAGCGCAGCCAAAACCACAGATTGACATCACCGGCGGTTGGACGGACGCCGCCGGCACGGCGTTCCAAATTACCCGATCCGGGGACAGCTATTCTTTTGGCGCGGTGAATTTATACACAGGATATGTTGCCAAAGGCACAACTGCACTGGATGGATTGAAAGTTACCAGCGTTTACCAAAGCAATTTACCCTCGACCGGAAGAAGCGAGGGGCGCGTTTCTGCCGACGGGCGCACAATGACATTTACCGTTTACGATTCATTTTCGGGGACATATCAATTGGTTCTGTTTCGGGCGAACTGAACGGGTTGTAAAATTGGGAATGAGGAAGTTGGGTAACCAAATATCCCAATATCCTCTTTTCCGAATATTCTATTTTCATCCCCGGTAATTTCCCACAAAAATTTGATTTTTAAATTTTTCACAGTAACTTGCACCGGTTTGATTTGGGGAAATTGGGTATCAGGCATGATCAGCATAGGGGTTACGCAATGAAAACTTTTTGCAGGTTTTTGTTTTTGCCAATGATCGTTCTGGCGCTGCTGGGGTGTGATCAGCAGGTAAAACGTGAAAATGCGCCGCCGAATGATCCGCCGGGTGAAAAAATAACTCAGTCCGACTTTGACACGACAAACGCAGCCGTTTCGACAAACGGTTTGGAAATCGATGCGTTCCGGGAAGTCAGCGAGCCGCTGGTAGAAATTGATCTAAAAGATATTCAAAAGCGCGGGCGATTAATTGCGCTGACCGGTTACAGCGCCAGCAGCTATTTTATCTACAAAGGCGAGCCGATGGGCTTTGAATACGACCTGCTCAAGCTGCTTGCCAAACATTTGAACCTCGAATTGGAAATTGTGGTCGTGCGCAACCTCGATCGAATTTTCAGCATGTTAAACGAAGGTAAAGGCGACCTTGTCGCGTATAACATGACCGTCACCAAGGCGCGGCTCCAAAAAGTCGATTTTACAGATCAGCACACCCTCATTCACCAGGTTTTGGTGCAGCGCCTGCCCGACAATTGGCGAAAAATGAAACGCCATCAAATCGACAAAATGTTACTTGACAACGTTACCGAACTGATCGGCAAAAAAGTGTATGTTCGCAAAGGCTCATCGTATTACCAGCGGCTGTTGCATTTGTCCGATGAAATCGGCGGCGATATCGACATCGTGGA
>CAYVDX010000227.1:0-6202 GCA_964450485.1 uncultured Calditrichaceae bacterium | reverse complement strand
CCACATTTTCAAACTCCTGTATTTTGTCAATTTTCAGTTTCGAGTTTCGAGTTTCAAATTTCAAGTTTCGAGTCTTATTTTGCGCCATTACTTTTTAACTCATCACGCATCACGCATCACGCATCACGCCCCACGCATCACTTCTCCACCGTGTTTGAGAATTGAATCCCCGCGTCAATCCATTCGATGAGCGTCAGCAGATCGCGGTTTTCCGGGAGAAACGGGGCAATCAAACCGTTGCTGTCCCGCGTCCAAAGCTGGCTGTGATCGTAGCTCATCGGCCGAAAATCCTCGTTGCTGTCATCATCCAATTGGCGGTTGTAAAGCACCCACATCAGCGGACTTTTTCGCGCGCCGCGTCGGGTCACGTAATCAATTTCCCGCCCACTCGGCGTGCTGAATCCCGATTCCGTCAGCGTTTCGTACACCGAGGTTGTTTCATCCGCGTTGAGGAAATCCCCGGCGATCATTTCCAGGCGCAGGCCGCCGGCCGGCGATCCGTTGCCGTGGCAGGAAATGCAGCGTCGATTGAAAACCGCCTGAACCGTATTGCCCCGGCTCGGCCGGGCTTTATCAAAAAAATCCATCGTGTCCGGGCGGGCGGCGACGTGTTGCATTACGTTCACGGCATTGTTGAAACCGGAATCGTATTGCCGTCCCTGCGCCGTGTTGACCACGGTTTTGTCTAATTGGATATCCAAATCATCGATAATTTTATCGCGATCGTGGGAATCGTGACAGCCGGTGCACAGCCGGGTTTCGCCGGGCATGACTTGCACCCAGGTAAGTTGATTCACCAACATGTGTCCGTTTTCATCCAGCGTTTGCATGTGCAGCGAGCGATTAGCCGGCACTTCCACGGAAAACGATCCGTCCGGGCGGATCGGCGCGTACCCGATCACGCGCTGCTTTTCAAAATTCGTGTTGCCGATGGGCCCGCCGCGTTTGTCGCGATCCACGGAAAGCGGCACCGCTTCCAGAATCCGCAGCCATTTTGCCTGCCCGACGCTCCCGTCACGGTTCTGGTAATTGGGATCCGGGCGCAACTGCCCGTCGCTGGACGAACGGTCGTACACATTGCCGTCGAAGAAAAAACCGGTTTTTTGGCCGCTGGCAATGGCGTCGGCGACCTGGGGTTCCATCGGGATCACTTGGGGCAAGCCGCCGGGCATTTCCGCACGCGGCAGCACCGGCACCGGATCAATTTCATTAAAAAGCGGATCGTTGTAAAGCAGCCGCAGGTTTTTGCCGTCTTTGTCCATCACATAAATCCCGTAATCCACGGCGTCCTCGGCGTCTTCATTCATATTCACGGGGAATGGCGACATGGCCACTAAAATTTTCTCTCGCCGGCTGGCCGAAGCATTCGGGTCGATGATGGGATACGGCGTTTTGAAAATCGCGCGGGAAGGCTCCCGGGTGTTGTTAAACGGCGATGTTTCCGGCGAAATGAACTCCAGGTTGTCATCGGATTTGGAAATATCGATGATCGCGATGGCCCCGCCTTCAAACGGCGAATTGCGTTCCATCACCGAACAAACCAGGCCGCCGTCGGACAGCTCGTGCGGCTCCAGAAAAACCCGGCTGCCGCTCTCCCGCGGGGAATGATTGCCATACATCACAAAGGGTCGGGTGCCGTCGGGATTCATCACGAACAGCGGGAATTTGTTGGGATTGCCCAGGTGCTCCCAACGGCTGTAAATAATTTTTCCACTGGAATGCACAAAGGGATTGGTGTCGTGGCTTTGGTTGAACGAGATGCAGCGAATGTTGGTCAGCCGCCCGTCTGCGCCGCGATCCGCCACGTGCAGCAACGGCGATGCGCGGCGTTCGTATTCGTCCACAATGCCCAGCCGCGTGGAAGTGAACATAATTTGCCCGTTCGGCAGGTAAATCGGGTCCATATCATCGCCGAAGGACTGATCCGTCAGTTGAATTAATTCGCCGCCATCGACATTCATTTCGTACAGATGCCAAAGCGCATTGCGGCTGCGCTTCATTGCGAACAAAATTTTCTTACCGTCAAAGGAGACGTCGGGATCGGCGGCGGCGCCAAAATCGCGCTCATCGCTTTTGCCCTCGCGGGTGTATTGCGCGGTCAGGTTGGTCAGCTCCCCGGTTGGCGAAATGGGACTGAGCAGGAACAAATCGCTGCCGGGATAAAATTCATCGCGATTGCTTCGCATGGCGTTATTGCGATTGTTTTCCACGCTGTTTTCCTTCACAAAAACGATGGCGGTTTGGGCGGATTTGGACAAAATATCATCCGGCGGCGCGGTGCCGCAGGCGGATAGCAGGCAGAAAAGTAGGAAGTAGGAAGTAAGAAAGCCTGCCCTGAGCGTGTCGAAGGGTAAGAAGTAATCAGTCTTTGCGCCGGTTTGCCGGGGATTTTTGGTTTCGGCAACCTGACGCCGGCATACGGACGCAAAACGGTTAAGCAAATGCCAAAAATCTTTACGATTACCCGTTTTATTTTTGATCGAAAATAAACTTTCCATGGTTGCAAATTCCTTTACATATCTTTTTACACTTTACGCTTTACGCTCCACGCCCCACGCTCCACGCTCCACGCCCCACGCTCCACGCGCTTCCCTCTTCATTGCCTTTAGGCGGAGGGACACTATCCCGTGCGAACGAGATCACTGTCCCTTTTTTTAGAAATAATATTGGAATCCCAGGGTAAACACCAGGTTATGCGCCGTAAAACGGCCGTTGTCGTTGAGTTTTTGCCGAAAAATGTGATCGCGAATGTCATAGCGCAGACCGATGCGCTTGACGTCGAAAAACTGCGCCAAAGGAATCTGTTTTCCCAGGCCGATCACGTAGGCAAATTTTGATTGCCCGCCCTGGTTCAAACCGGCGACCCCGAATACCAGGTATGGGAGACCGTTTAGCGGACGCATATCATATCCAAACAAGAATTCATAAGCCATCAGGTTTTGCGAATCAAACACCTGAAATGAAGCGAGGTCGTTCAGCACCGGCGATTTCAGACTGCTGAGACCTACAGACGTTTCGACAAAGTAATGCCACTTGTTGAACAGGTGGGTGTATCGCACGCCCAGGTAATAGTTCGAGCCAAATCCTTCCGCGGCGTAAATGCCATTTGCGATGCCGAAGCTATTTTCAAAAACATCTGCCCGCAGCGGTTGATTTACCGCGAAGCAGGTTGCCAAAATTCCTGTCATCAGTAAAATTCTCCGTTTCATATCTATTTACCTCTCCTGAGATTGTTATTTGCGCTTTGCGCGTCATTTGCGCTTCGCGCGGTATTCGTCATCCGGTTTCAAGTTTCACTTTTCACGCTTCACTTTTTGAACCGTTGGCGGACTAACGTCTGCGCGCCATTCCTGAACCGGCTTTCGCTTTCGGCAGCTACCGAAACATAAAGGTCGCGCCGATGTTGAATGCCTGAAAAATCAGCAGTTCGTTGCGTTTTCCCTCGCGATTGGTAACGTTGGTAATGTATTGCCGCGCCTCCACCCGGATGCCGACTTTTTTGGTCAGGTAAAACCGCGCGCCGCCGCCGTAGTTGAGCGCCATGGATGAAACCGTTCCCGACCCGACCGCGTTGGTCGGCACAGTGAGAAACAGTCCGCCGCCGATGACGCCATACGGAAACAGACGCCCTTGCGTGGCCAAATTCATCAACAAATTTACCGACAGCGGGTATAAATCCGCGGACTCACCGATGACCTGCCCGGCGGAAACCTCCAGGTTGATCGAGCTGTAATTCATCGATAATTTCAGCCCGAACAGTCCGCTGCCGCCCATTGCGCCGGTGTGCGGGGCAATTTCAAACCTGACGCCTTGTTTGAGATCAATCAACACGGGTTGTGTTTCCGGCAGCGCTTCTTTCTCATTCTCCTGCGCCGACACAGCCGCGGACGCCATGCAGGCCAAAATCAACAGCCATTTTTTTGCGATCATTTTTCGTTTAAAACAGCGCGACATTCACGCCTCCTCTAAAAATCAGGTTATATTTCATTTTTTTATCCAAAAACCCCTCGATCACCGGCGACACATAAAAACCGCTGCGCCGGTGAATGGAAAGTGAAAATTTCGGTCCGATGTCAACTGCCGGATAAGCATTGCTTTTTTCCGCTAATTCAATGTTGCCCAATGCGCCCAGTGAAATCTCCCGCGCATCGCGATGAAAATTCAGCAGCCCAAATCCCCCGCGAATGGCCAGTTCAAACAGGCTGCCCGGCGAAGTAATTTGCATATTCCCGGCGATCATCAAACGGCTCACCGTCAGCGGCAGCATTTGTTCGCCGCCGATCACTTCAAACGGCCGGTCTGCGCGATTCCGCTGAAATTCGAGGCCAACAGCGAATTTTTCCGACAATTTCAGCAGCGCTCCGCCGCCAAATCCCGCGCTGCCTTGCATTCCCAAACCCGGATCAAAACGGGTCAGTCCGCCTTCTACATAAAGAATCACTTTTGGCGATTTTGCCGGGGAATGCTCAACAAACAGCGCGGCAATACAAAATGCCAATAACAGCAAATGCGTTTTCATAAGCCCGCTTATGTTTAAGACCTGAACAAAAATCAGAATTCAAATATCAGTTGGATTGAATAATTATGACCGGAAGCAACGAACGAACGGGAATCCCCAAATCTCTCAATGACCTTCACTGCCATCGCTTTCAATTGACGTGCCAGAAATTGATCCCGTGCAGGTGATATTCGCTTAAACCGCTGGTAAACAACAGTTTAAGCGAACACAAAACCGGATTTTTATTAATGAAATTTATAAGGGAGGAAGACAATTCTTCGATGGTTTGTAAAATAATTTTACAAGATTTTATAGATAAGCGGGGGTATTACAAAATGTCGAAAATCGTTTCCGGCGGGCGACCGATGACCGCTTTTCCGTTGATCAGCACGATCGGGCGTTCGATTAACTTTGGATTTTCGGCCATGATCTTCAGCCACTCATCGCGGGATCGTTGGTCATTCAGCGATAATCCCAATTCGGCGAACAATTTTTCTTTTGAGCGGATCAGGGCGGTTGGTTCGACGCCTAATTTTGTGCAAATTTCGTCCAGTTCAACAGCGGTGGGCGGTGTTTTCAGGTATTCGATGATTTCTACATTTGCGCCGGATTCACGGAGCAAATCCAGGGTCGTCCGGCTTTTGCCGCACCTGGGATTGTGATAGATGACGTTATCTTTCATCGCGGTTTGTCCTTTACCTATTTGGTTTCGGCTTGTCCCGGTTAGGGTTTTCAAGCAGGCTTTCCAATTTGGAAAGCGCACACTTGCTGGCGGTTTTCTCCGGCAAAACCCGTTTGACGTTCAATGGAAGATTCCAAACGCCCATGTTGTCGTAAAAAGGTTGACATAAGAAGTTTCGTTACCAATGCCAAGCGGCTTATTCCCGGCAATGGCGTTGTTGGCGACAACGATATACGTGCGATTTTTCATCGTCGATGAATGCGGTTTGCACAATGGCGTTGTGTCTGTTTGCAGCGAAAATACGGCTGCCAGGCCGGATGTTTATAATATGATATACACAACGCCTGAATCGTTCTTTGCTGTGCCGGACCATCCGCTTCTTTGGTAATCCGGCGGGTAATGGTCTTGCCGACGCTGCTAAATTGGTAATGGTACACCGGAGCGAGATTTATCGCAACCGGACTGCGGGCTTCCTGACAGGAAGCCGGGGTTATAGCTAAATTTGCTGTTGCT
Organism: uncultured Calditrichaceae bacterium; assembly: GCA_964450485.1. GTDB lineage: Bacteria > Calditrichota > Calditrichia > RBG-13-44-9 > J075 > JACKAQ01. The sequence goes on along the minus strand of CAYVDX010000227.1, from coordinate 509 downwards.
TTGCGACAGTGAATCGCTAAATTTAACATATCATGGCGGAATCGATGGCTTTTTAAATCATTCGGAGTTACTATTCAGCGCTGTGGGAATCAGACGGGTTTTCCGTGGATTTCAACACCACAAACCTTGAAGATTTTCCGAGTGTTTTTTTCAAATGTCGCCAAAAGTATCAAAACCATGAAATGGTTACAATAGGTAAATAAACCTTCAAGGTTTTTACGCTGTGATTTCAGGAAAAGCCGTATTGTAAACAGCCCCAAATAATACTCGCTGAATAGTAACCATTTGGAATAATTTAATCACCGTTCTGCCGTAATGTAATAATTTTTTCATACACTTTTGTCAAAAGCCTAACCTGGATAATTCGCCGCTGAAAACACTGAATGCACAGAAGGTATTGAAAATACTAACGTTAAAGCATGAAAAGCATGCGTATTTTGAAAAAAGAAGTCTGATTAACTTGACAATGTTAAATTTCAAAGGATTTCGACAGGATCAACAGGATATAC
>CAYVDX010000226.1:0-6268 GCA_964450485.1 uncultured Calditrichaceae bacterium | reverse complement strand
CCCAATTACGCCTGCTGGTGGGATCTGCCGGCCCTGCCCAAGTTCAACATCAAAAACCCTGGGGTGCGGAAACATTTGCTGGACGTGGCGCGTTACTGGATCGAATTCGGCGTTGACGGCTGGCGGCTGGACGTGCCCGAAGAAATCGACGATGTTCCGTTTTGGCAGGAATTTCGCCGGGTGGTGAAGCGCGCCAATCCCGAAGCGTACATCTGCGGAGAAATCTGGCATCTCGCCCACGACTGGCTGCGGGGCGACCGCTTTGATTCGGTGATGAATTATCCCATCGGCGTTGCGGCGCTCAATTTTTTTGGCGCAAAAACCTTGCGAAAATATGGCAAAAACGATGATTACCGGCTTCACTCGCTGTCCGCGAAAAAATTTGCCCGGCAGGTCGAGCACATTTACAACGCCTACGATTGGGAAATCAATTTTGCCCAACTCAACCTGTTCGACAGCCACGATACGCCCCGGGCGCTCTGGCTGGTTCGGGAGGACAAAAGCGCGCTGCGCCTGGCCGCCCTTTTTTTGATGACCATGCCCGGCGCGCCCTGCGTTTATTACGGCGATGAAATCGGCATGAGCGGCGCGGATGATCCCTTTTGCCGCGGCGCGTTTCCCTGGGAAGATGAATCGCAATGGGATAAAAATCTACTAAATTTTTATCGCGGGGCAACCCGGCTGCGGCATAAATTTCCGGCGTTGCGAACCGGCGCGTTTCACCCGCTCCACGCCGGGAAACACGTGTACGCTTTTGGTCGCAAGCTCGATTCGCAAACCGTGATCGCCATATTTAATGCCGGCAAACTTGATCAGCGCCTGACCCTGCCGGTGAAAAATTTTGCGGAAAACGATCAACCCTTCCACAGCGTTTGGGGCGCGCCGGTCGATTACCGCGTTCAGAGCGGGCGGCTGCGCGATGTTTTTGTTCCCGCGCGGGAAGCGCTGGTGTTGGTGAATTCGGTCTAAATGAAAAGTAAAAAGCGAGAAGCGAAAAATGGAATCGAAATCTATTTTAACTTCGAGAAAAATGCTGTTTCTTTTACCTGTCGTATTGCTGCTGGTTACCAGGCTGGGCATCGAAATTAGCGTCCGCATTTTTGACCTCAGATTTTCCTGGATTCCGGCATTTATGGTATATTACGCCGTCATCGAATGGAGTTTTTTTTATGCGAAAAGAAAATTGGCGATTGAACCGGTCTCTATTTCGTTTTCCTTGCGGCCGGCGCCAAAATGGAACAGGCTGGTTTTCGGCGTGATTGTCCCGGCGCTTTTACCCTTTGGATTTTTCCTGTTGAATGTCAATGCTGTGCCAATAACATTTTTAGTGTTTATCATCGTTTTTGCCCTGGTCAATCCTTACTTTGAAGAGCGTTTCTGGAGAGGTTTATTGTCTTTTCTACCGGCAGGCAACAAGGTGAAAATTTTCTATTCGGCGCTGCTGTTCTGCGGTTCTCATTATTTTTTGTGGGGCGCATATTGGCTTGCGAATCCGCCGGAAAAATGGATTGCCGCCGTGATAACCACGTTCATCATGGGCATTCTGTGGATGTGGTTTTACCAGAAAGACGGGCGGTTGGAATATCCGATTCTGTCTCACATTTTGGTGGATATTTTTAATCTTTCGTTCGCTGTGTTTTATGGCATCGCATTGAATACGATTTGAGCTGATTTCTCCATTACATTCACAATGGCAACAAAAATGGCGTGCATTCAGTATGAAACAGCAGAAAGCAAAAATTTTTAGCGAAAGAGGTCATCGATGAAAACGGCGTTAGTACTTTCCGGCGGCGGGGCGCGCGGTCTGGCACATTTGGGCGTGATGAAAGCGTTTGAAAAAGCCGGCATAAAAATCGATATGATTGTCGGGTGCAGCTTTGGGGCCATCATCGGCGCGATGTATGCGCAAACGCCCGACAGCGCAAAAGTGGAAAAGCACATGCACAAATTCATGCACGACAGGGCGTTCAAAGAGCTGGGGCTGAATTACCTGAAAAAATCAACCGTCACATCGGATGACACCCTTCGCCAACTGGCCAACAGCATCAAGGATTGGGTGCTGCTGAATGTGATCGCCAAACGCATGGCGCTGTTCAAAGCGGAACGGCTGGAAAACGCCATCAATTTTCTGCTGCGGGATGAAAATATCGAAGATTGCCGGTTGCCGTTTGCCTGCAACGCGACCGACCTGGTGACCGGTCGTCCCTATCTGTTTACCGAGGGCGGCATCCGCAAAGCCGTGACGGCCAGCGCAACCATTCCCGGCTATTTTCCGCCGGTTCGCCACGCGGATAAATTGCTGGTTGACGGCGCGGTGAGCTACAATTTGCCGGTGCGTTTAGCCCGCGAAATGGGCGCGGATTTTGTCATTGCGGTGGATGTGCATCCGTTTATTCACCCGGAAAACAATTTTAAAAACGTGCTGGATGTCATTTTGCGCGTCAAAAGCATCACCTCGAACATCCTCACCGACGAAACCATGAACGCCGCCGACGTGTTGATTATTCCGCCGGTAAAGGAATATTTCTGGTATGAATTCGACCGGTTTGCGGAGATCATTCAGGCGGGAAAGCAGGCCGCCCGGCTGCGTTTTAAGGAAATTGAGCAAAAAATGCAGCCACAGGGATTGCAGCGCGTCAAACGCATGTTTCGCTCAACCGCGGATTAGCTTCGCTGCCAGGTATTGTTGTCTGTGCGCACTTCAAACTCAATTTTTCGCCGCGGATCAATCTCAACGGAAAGGAGTTGCGGTAAACCCGGGAAATCATAGTTGATCGTTCCCGCCCGCGCGTTCCATCTTTTCAAAATCGTTTGTCCGTCGGCAAAGCGAAAAGCGATTTCCACCGGGAAATTCAGCTTTCCCGCGTTGCCAATAGTGACGCGATTGCTCGCCACGCTTTCAATTTGATAATCCAGAAAATCGGTCGTGTTGAGATACTGTTTGAGAAAGGGATTCAGCGAATCACCCGCCGCTTCATCCATCACCGCGATAAAATCCGCTGCCGTGGGATGCTTGAATTTCCAGCGCTGAAAATAGGTTTTCATCACGTTCAGCCAGCGTTTTTCGCCGAAATAATTATTTAGTGTGTAAAGCATAAGTTTCGGTTTTACGTAGCTTGCAATGTAATAATCCGCGAAATCAGCGTGCGCCCAGGCCGGCGCGGCAATGATTCCCGCTTGCGGATTTTGGGTGTAGCGCGTTTTGCGAAAATCGCGCACCCGCAGCGTATCGCCTTCCGACGTCGTCATCAACACTTGCCCGTACGCCGCTTCAAAGGCTTTGGCGGTGGCGTAATCGGCAAAGCTTTCGTCCAGCCACGCTTCCTCGAATTCATTGCTGGCAGCCATGCCAAACCACCATTGATGCGCGAATTCATGCATGGTGAGCCGCTCCGGAAACCGGTTGCTTTCCGGGACAATTTGCGGCCGCGGCGCGCCGTAGTGAATGCCGTCAAAATTGCCGGTAAAAAACAGCATGGGATATTCCATCACCGCGTTTTCCACCGGCGTATCCACGATCGTAATCGCCGGGTAGGGATATTTTCCGAAAGCCGAATTGTAATATCGCCAGGCGGAAACCGCCGCATCCAGAATGCGCTCGCCCAAATCCCGGTGAACCGGCATCAGCAGCAGTCGGATGTGCAAATCGTCCACCTGCTCGTTGATTTCCACAAAATGCGCGTCCGCGCTCCAGGCAAAATCGTGCACATCTTCGGCGTAAAAATGCAGCTTTTTCATGCCGCCGGGCAACGCTTTTTCGTCGATTAAAACGCCGGTTGCGCCGACGATCATCGCTTTCGGCAGGGTGACGGCCACGTCGTAAACGCCGAAATCGGCAAAAAATTCCGAATTGGCGTGATACTGATGGCAATTCCAGCCGGCGTCGCTAAAAACACCGATTTTGGGAAACCACTGGCTAATCAGGAAGTAATCGCGCCAAAAACCGGCGCGCTCGGTCAACGCCGGCAATTTTGTCTCAAAATCAATATTTAACCGGATGGTTTCGCCCGGCGGAATGGCTTCCGGCAGCGCCAGTGAAACCACCGTTCGGTCGTTGGCATTGCCGTCATCGGGTTGGATAAACCTGAGTTGATCGGCGAGATTGCGCCCGTCTGCCAGGGCAATTTTCTGAATCCGGCAATCGCCCCAGTGATCGCGCAGCGCAGCATCCACTTCGCCCAATTCGATCATGTAGGTCGATTTTTCATCGCGAAACGCATTCATGTAGAGATGAAATTGCAGTGTTTTGGCCGGTATGCTCGCGGTATTTCGCCATTCCAACACCGCTGTCGCCGTGATCAGGTTTTGCCGCGGATCAAAGCGGCAATCCATCGAATAATTGGCAATTCGCGGCGACAGCGGTTTTTCAAACATCTTTGGCGATGAATGATCGGCGCAGGAACCGGCCATTCCGATCAGCAGGAAGACCCAATAATAAATTTTATTCATAAATTTCCTCATTTTCACGCCGCCGGGGGATAAATCCACCCGGCTTAGTCGCGGAAGCGTCATCATGGTTGCGCCAGACGGAAAGCATTCCGTTTCTACGGTTGCGCGCATCACGTTTCACCTTTCGCGCTTCGCCCTTCCTCCTTGTTTTTCCCATCACCGTGTTCGATGAATTCGTCAAACGCCTGCAATATTTTATGCATCAGCCGGGTGTCGCGGGTTTCGGGAATGGCGCGATCAAACATGCGGCGAAATCGCATCATAAATTTATCCCAATTGTCAATGGGTTGAAAATCGGCGCGCTCCAAACTGCGCCGCAGGTGTTCGTAAACGGTCTGCTTTTCCTCGTAGGTCGCGTAATCCCACTGGTAATGTTTTTCCTCCGCAAAGGAGCTTTTGAACAGCGTGTACGCATACAGCATCACCGCCTGGGAGAGATTCAGCGATGGGTGGGAAACGGCGGCCGGAATCGCCGTCAATGCATGGCAGGCGCGAATTTCCTCGTTGGTCAGCCCGGTTTGTTCGCGCCCGAAAACCAACGCAACATGATGTGCCCGTGAAACCGGAATCAATTTTTCCCCAAGCGTTTCGGGATTAAAAATCGGCGTGCGATACTCGCGCAACCGATTGGTGGCGGCAACCGCGAAATAAACGTCCCGCAGCGCCTCCGGCAGCGTGGAAAATACCTGGATTTTCTCTAAAATATCTTCGGAGGCATGCGCCAGCCGGCGCGTTTCCGGCACGTCAAAATCGCAGGGATTCACCAACGCCAACTGCTCGAAACCCATTGTTTTGATAGCACGGGCCGCCGCGCCAATATTTCCCGGGGTCCGCGGCTCAACCAGGATAAACGAAACGTTTTTTTGATTTAATTTCATCGTTTGAATATACGTCGTGCGGGATTTTTATTGCTTAATTTGAGGTCTTTCATTTCATTTTGTTTTTTGCATTATCTTTGAATTTAGCACAAAACCCGCATTACGTATATTTTTTGTTGTGTGTAGGCTTTTATTCTGCAAACACTTCATAATGCGTTACTTTTTCTTCAAATTCCAGTAAAAAAGTTTCATCTTCGGGATAGTATTTAGCCCGTTCAAAATCTTCCCCGGCAAAATTCTTGATAACTTCAAGGTTTTCCCAAAATGTAATTAATGTAAAGTGTCCAACATTGTTTTTAGTATTCCTTAAAAAGATTAATTTTAAAAATCCATTCGTTTTTTGATAATCCGGAATTGCTTTCACTTTCAAAAATTCCGTGTATGTTTCGTAATCTTCGATTTTAGTTTTTCCATGCCAAATTCTTGCAATCATAATTGTTTTCCTAATGTTCATTCCCTTTATAAATCCACATTGACTGAGTTTTTCCCGCTCTTACAAATCCCATTTTTTGATAGAAATCAATTGCTTCACCGTCCGCTGTCAACATTTGCATGTGAAAATTTCCGTATTTCTCCTGCATTTTGTCAACGATCATTCGACCAATTCCCTTTCCCTGGTAATTTGGATGAACCAATAAATGTGGATAGTAAACAACTAAATAGCCATCTGAAATTGCGTTTCCAAGTCCGATTAATTTGTTGCCATCCCAGGCGGTTATCAATGAATGTGAATTTAGCAGGGCATTATATAATTCAGTCGGTTTTTCCGCGGAACTCCATTTATTCACCTTGTACAGTGCAACGATTTCTTCGATTCTTATATTTCTTGTTTCTGAAATTTTTATTTCCATTCAAATTCGTTTTCAATGCTTACGTATAACGTTTGAAATAATTTTCGCCGCCAACTCGCTGTAAAAACGTAACTTAAAACGACAGACATT
>CAYVDX010000225.1:0-6278 GCA_964450485.1 uncultured Calditrichaceae bacterium | reverse complement strand
TGTGCAATTGTCCGCGGATTGTGTTTTGATAAGCTACAGTACAATCGATTCTCTTTCCTATGTACAGGTTATTTAAATTTTAGTTGAATATCTGCTCCGCTTTCAGAATCTACAAACACATTGTCAAGAACTGTTAGCTGGTATGCATGATGTAACGCCCAAATTTTTATCTCTCGGGTAATTTCATTCTTGCCAATAAAATTCCCGCTGTCGTCGGTCGCATTAAATTGATAGCCAAATGGCAAATCTTCTTGAGAGATTTCAAATTCGCCTCTGGCATTGGTCATTGCAAAATATTCCAGCGTGTTGATTGTATCATCCTCGCTATATTCACGCAGATAAGCGATTTCTTTTTCCACTTGAAGTTGACCCTCTACCTCAAGAAATGCACGATAAACATCGCTTATCACATATTTCCCATCGCTATTCTTTCCATCCCAGGTTACAGAATAATATCCTGCTTGCAGTGAATCATCAATCAAAAATTTCACCAGGTTATCTGAATTACGCTTTTTGATTCCAAATCTAATATATCCCGCGTTCGCAATCGAAAATTTGAAACTCGTAATCGGAGATGCCGCGGTCTTCTCAACGCTCGCTGGTAAAAGTATTGTATGAAAATTCATCTCGATTAAAGCGTCTTTTACCGGGTCGCCCTGAGTATTTCGAACAATACCGCGAATATGTGAATTGAATTCAGGCGCTGAAGAATTACTACATGCAAAGAGAAAAATCCATATTATTATTAATAGAATTTTTTGAGTAAGCATTTTAAAAACCTCTAAAATCGAGTCATTTTCCGAATTTTTTCAAAACGGACATTCAAATCTGTTCGTTCGATTTGCTTCAGTCGATTGAAGCTGAAATCCTCGACGACAAACGACGCCGCAACCGTTCCGTAAATGACCGCATGACGGAAAGCGGTGTCATCGAGCGTTTTGCAGGTTGCCAGGTGTCCCATAAATCCGCCGGCAAATGTATCACCCGCGCCGGTGGGATCAACCACACGCTCTACCGGATAGGCCGGCGCCAAAAAACGCCCCTCGCGATCCATCAGCACCGCGCCGTGCTGTCCTTTTTTGATCACAAGCGCCTGTAAGCCGTGTTCAAGCAGCGTTTGACCACCGTCATAAATGTTCGTGTTTCCGGTGAGATCGCACAGTTCTTCGTCGTTTAAAATCATGACATCCACTTGCTTGACCAACTCCATCAGCGCATCCCGTTTGCCGTTGATCCAGAAATTCATGGTATCCAGCACCGTCAGCCGCGGTTTTTTGATTTGCCGCAGCACGTCAAGCTGCAATTCGGGATCGATATTTGCTAAAAAAATCAGCTCGCTATCGCGATAGTGCGGCGGAATGACTGGCTTGAATGTTTCGAAAACGTTTAAATGGGTAAACAGCGTATCGCGCATGTTGACGTCTTTGTGATAACGCCCGCCCCAGCGAAAGGTGCTGCCGCTTTCAATCATTAATCCCGAAAAATCAACGCTTTTTTGGCGCAAATATTCAATTTGGGAAACATCAAAATCCTCGCCCACAACCCCGACGATATTCACCGGCGCAAAAAAACTGGCGGCATTGCCAAAAAACAGCGCCGAGCCGCCCAGGGCGTCATCCGCTTTGCCAAATGGCGTTTCCACGGTATCCAGGGCAATGGAACCGACGACTAAAATGGACATTTGTTTTCTCTCTTCCTGGACAATTCTTTTCTGAGTTTTTAACCATGAATTTCAGTACCGGACACTTTTTAGAAGCGGGCAATATTGCGTGAATTAGTAGCAGCGCTTCTTGGAAAATCGTGTTGCAATCCCGGCGTTCCGGGATGCAACAAGTATTGACAAAAATGAGCGATTCTCGTTACAAAGCTCCCGCTTTGTAACGTTATTTTCCCCTAAAGCTCCGCTTTTGCCCCCCTTTCCTAAAAGTGTCCGGTACTGGATATAAGTGAACAAAAAAATGGTTGATTATTGACAAAATGATCACCGACAAAATAATTGAGGGATATTTTTATTTTTAATCATTTTGTCATCAATTATTTTGTCTGATTTTAAATGAAGATCACATACTTTCCGGCGCGGAAACACCGACAATTCGAAATCCGTTTGCCAATACCGTCCGCGTTGCCACACACAATGCCAACCGTGCCCGGGTTAGCGCCGTATCATCGCTGATGATTCGGCATTCGGTATAAAATTTATGAAACGCCGTGGAAATTTCCGACAAAAACTGTATCAAATTGTGCGGCTCGTGCTCATTGGCGCAGCGAAACACGACCTTTGGAAATTCCATCAGTTTTGCGATCAGGTTAAACTCGCTTTTTTCACTCAGACGATGCAGCGTTTCGGCATTCCCGGGTGAAATGCCCTGCCCAGCCGCTTTTCGCAGCAGGCTGCAAATCCGGGCGTGAGCGTATTGATTGTAAAAAACCGGGTTTTCGTCCGAATGGGTTTTGGCTAATTTCAGATCAAAATTAAGATGGCTTTGCATGCTGCGCATCAGGTAAAACCAGCGAGTGACGTCCGCGCCGACTTCGTCAACCAATTCGTCCACGGTGATAAAATTGGCCCGCCGGGTGGACATTTTCACCTTTTCCTTTCCCTCGAAAAGCGTCACAAACTGGTTGATGAGCACTTTGATTTTTGATGGGTCATAACCCAGCGCTTTAATGCCGGCCAACACATCCGGGTAGGTGGCGATATGATCCGAGCCGAAAATATCGATCATCAAATCAAAGCCGCGTTTAAATTTATCGCGGTGATAGGCGATGTCCGGCAGACGGTAGGTCGGCTCGCCGCTGCTTTTTACAATGACGCGATCCTGATCCAGCCCAAACTCCGTGGCCTTGAACCAGACAGCGCCGTCTTTCTCATAAGCTAACCCTCTATCTTTAAAGAAATTAAGCACGGCGTCAATATCGCCGCGATCGTAAAGTTCTGATTCGTTAAAAAATGAATCAAACACAATGCCCAGCCGCGCCAACGTTTTTTTAATGTCCGCAAAAATTTCGCTTTCAGCGGCGTTTTGGAAAATTTCCAAATCATCCGGCGGCAAATTTTTTAAAGAATCGCCGTGTTCTTTTAGCAAATATTTGGCAATATCGATGATGTATTCGCCCCGGTAATAATCATCGGGAAACTTAATTTCCTCACCCAATAATTCCAGGTACCGCAGGCGCACCGAATCGCCCAACACACGCATTTGCCGCCCGGCGTTGTTAAAATAATATTCGCGGGTGACGTCGTAGCCGAGCCATTCCAGCAAACGCGCAATGGTATCGCCTAAAACCGCCTGGCGGCCGTGGCCCACGCTCAATGGTCCGGTGGGATTCGCGCTGACAAATTCCACCATCACCCGTTTTGATTTTCCGACCTCGAATTTTCCGTAATCTTCTTTCGCGTTCAAAATGTTTTCAACGCCCTTGCGGAACGCCGCCGGCGCGATAAAAAAGTTGATAAATCCCGGGCCGGCAATGTCCACTTTGGCAATTTTTTCGGAATCGAGCGATAATGTTTCGACAATTTGAGCGGCAATTTGACGCGGATTTTGCTTGAGCGGTTTGGCAAGCAGCATGGCCAAATTCACGCTGATATTCCCATAAGCGTCTTGTTTCGGGCGATCAAATTGATAATTTATTTCAGGAAAATTTAAGGTTTGAAGGGTTTTTTCAATTTGAATTTTCAGATACGACTCTAATTCCAGCATCATCCTCTACCTTTGTCATTTTGGCGTCCGCCCAAAGTCTTTCCAGGGCATAATACTCGCGGGTTTCCTCGCGAAAAATGTGCAGCACGACTTCGATATAATCCATCAGCACCCATTTCAATTTGCTAAAGCCCTCTTTGTGCAGCACCCGAATTTTTTCATTCCGGAGTTCTTTTTCAACGTGGGTTGCAATGGTTTTCACCTGGATATCCGACTCACAGGTGACAATCACAAAAAAATCGGTAATGTCGGAAAGTCCACGTAAATCGAGAATAATAATGTCTTTACCCTTCTTATCAAGGGCGAGATTTGCAATGCGTTCAGCTAATGCGTTTCCGGTCATAATCCTCTCTATTTCGTAAACGGTTTGAGTGATTTATAATCAGCGCCAATGACAATGGTTGCGTCCAATTGCAAACTTTCGTCCTTGCGCAGCAAAATTCGCTCCACCGGTAATTTCAACAACTTAGCAATTTCCCTTGAGCGTTGGTGATGATCTGAACGATCCAAAATTTTTGTTGTCAAAATATCAAAATTAGAATAATTCCCGGTTGATACGACGTCAATATCATTTTTGCGCAAATAGTTGGTCAGTTTGTCGGCAAGCCCGCGCACGCCGCAACCATTGAGCACTTCGACCTGGATGCGCCGCGTTACCGGCTGTAATGGTTCCGGTTTGATCGTGTCCGATTTTGCAGGTGTTGCCGACAGGCGTTCCTGCACGGGCGGCGTCGCGGCAAGCTGGGGTTCTGCCTGGGAAGGCGGCGGTTGTGAAAGCCCTGTTTGCGGCTGCTCAACAGGCGTTTCCGATGCAAAATTGCTCCAGGTTTCGGCTAAATGATCCCAATTCGGATAAACGATCAGCGCAATACCGCCGCCGATTAACCCGATAAACAGAAACGCTTTCAAAATAGAAACGCCGGCATTGCGCTCCCTTTTGGGATTGATTTTGCGATTTCCGTGTTGCGATGTCTGGGCTTTGATAATTTTTTTAATGCGCGGGTCGGAAAGATTTCTTCTGGTTCTCTGTGTCAAATAAATATCCCTTGTACTTGTTTAACCGCTCAAAAAATTAGTCACAAAAAGGGAAACCGCTGCATTAATTGAGGATGTTCCGTTATTGTGACTGAGAGAAGTGCTAAGTGTTGGAGTGCTTTAGTGTTATAGTGTTCAGGGGGCTTCAGGATGCTAACACTATAACACCCCAACACTAAAACACTAAAACACTCATTCAATAATCCGATTACTATACGGCGAATAATAATAGGTATTCGGCATCGAATAAACGCCGAGGCTTATCTGCATTTTTTCCGAAGGTTTATACCTTAATTCGCCGCCGCCGAAAAATCGGGTCTGATTTAACGAATTGAATGTCGGATTTTGAGCCGTTGAATTTTGTGTAAATGAGTTGTATGGCGTATTCATAATTCCCAAATTTAATGTCAGTGAAAACAAGTTGTTAAATCGATAATCCATCGTGTTGACATAGCTGTTTATCATCATGCTATTGCCGCCGCCGGCGACAAACGCGCTGGAAAAAGAGTGGCGCATTTGAAATTTTTCCGGGTTGAACAGTCCGAAAATCGAGTTTGCCGGCGCTGTTAGCGCGTTCCGCATGTTTGGCGCTTTTGATTTCGTTGTATATTGGGAAAAAACCACGCCAGGCATCATCAAAAACGCGAGAATGATTGTTAATCGTTTCATGTATTATCTCCTGTTTTGTGCATTCTTTAAATGCCGGGTGATATAATTAAGTTCTACTGCATTAAATTATAAAAAACATCAGCAAAAATAAAGCAAATTCTTGGACTAATTGTTGACAATTTGGCGCAGCACGGTTTGCAAAATGCCGCCGTTTTGATAATAATCCACCTCAACATCGGTGTCCAACCGTACTTGCGCTTCGAATAATTGCTTTGATCCGTTCGTATTCATCGCTGTCACTTGCACGATTTTTCCAGGCGTCAAACCGGCGGCGATGCCTTCGATAGCGTAGGTTTCCAGCCCGTTCAGACCCAATTTTTGGGCGTTTTCGCCTTTGATGAATTGCAACGGCAGCACGCCCATTCCCAGCAAGTTACTGCGGTGAATCCGTTCAAAACTTTCCACTAATACAGCCTTTACACCTAACAAATAAGTGCCTTTCGCCGCCCAGTCACGGCTGGAGCCGGTGCCGTATTCCTTCCCGGCGATGACGATCAGCGGCGTGTTGTCCGACTGGTATTTCATGGCCGCGTCGTAAATGAACATTTGTTCGCCGGTGGGAAAATAAATCGTGTACCCGCCTTCCACGCCGGGGACGAGCCGGTTTTTGATGCGGATATTTCCAAATGTGCCGCGCATCATCACTTCGTGGTTGCCGCGACGCGATCCGAATGAGTTGAAATCTTTCCACTGAACGCCGTGTTCCAGCAAATATTTACCAGCCGGGCTGTCCATGGGAATTGCGCCCGCCGGAGAGATGTGATCCGTGGTGACAGAATCGCCCAACAACGCCAACACGCGCGCGCCTTTGATGTCTTGCAACGCTTCCGGTTCCTTGCCCATGCCGTCAAAAAAGGTTGGCTTTCGGAT
>CAYVDX010000224.1:0-6305 GCA_964450485.1 uncultured Calditrichaceae bacterium | reverse complement strand
CCAACCTGGCCGGGCACGCGTTGCGCCTGGAGTTGTTGATGAATCCGCAACACCGCATGGTTAAAAATAGCGCTGGCCGATCCCTGGATGAGGCGGTTGAGCGCTTTACCCCCTAAATTTCCAACATTGGCGGAAAGCGGATGCTTTTGCCCATCGATGTCCGAGATGTGTCCATCCAGGTAAACGCATTGCAGCATTTCCTGGCGCAACATGGAAATGGCGTCTAACAATTTCATTTGCAATGGGTTAAGCATGGCGGTAAATCGCTTTCCACCCCCATTAATCACCCCGTTTAGCCACTGTTTTGCGGCGGCGCGATTCCCCGGGTCAATGGCCAGATAAATATCCCCCGGGGGAATATCTTCCAGGCTGATAAAAAAACGTTCCAGCAAAAAATGTAACAACAGCGTGGGTTCCATCTGGCGATAATCGAATTTCAGCCAAATATGCCCGGGGGACGGACGTAATTGTTCTCGCCGTTTTTGCTTTGTCCAGGTTTGCAGCCCCGGGTTTCGATAAGTAATCCGACCGGTAGCGGCTCTCTGGCGGATTTCCGGAAAAAGCCGTTGATCGGCACAGCGTATCCCGTTTTTTTGCAGCCAGTGAAGCAACTGTTCAAGCGGCGATTGGGTCAGTCCCTGTATTTCCGCCGAAGTCATGCCGTCGCCCTCGTCGCTATTTTTTTCGCGCAGCCAACGGGAAACTTCGGCAGAGGCGTTTTCCAGCGCTTTCAGTTGCTCCAGGGCAAAGGCGCACTGTTTGCGATGATATTCCGGGTTGTTTTCCGCGGCCATGCCGTGCCGCAAACAAGCCAGCACGGTTTCCCGCTGTTCGCTTTCGCAGCCGCGTTCAATCAGTTGCGGATAGTCGGCCGCCGCATAACAGAGCAGGGTTTTTTCCCTTCCATCCGGCGCCGCGATATGGCGCAGCTCCTGAAACAAACGCAGCCGAAAACGCGGCGAAGGGTCCAGGCAGCCCTCAAAAAGCAGCCTGCGAATGTTCTTTTGCATCCCGGCGGCAGTGAGTAACCGGTCAAAAATTTGCAGCGCGTAAAAATATTGGTTTTGTTCATCCCCGGAAAGGGGAACGCCATAGCGATCGATCAAATGCGCGGCCTCCTGGCGAATATACCAATCCGGGTGATACAACAGGGATTTGACAACGCGCATCTGCTTTGTCCGGGCATTTTCAGCCAGATATGTCTCCAGCCTGGCAAACAACGCCAGCCGCCGGGCATGGCTTTTTGCCGCCTCTATTTTAAATATCAGTTCATGCATCTTGCTTCCTGCCTTTCCCACCCCCGCCGCATGGCAGGGCTGTTGCATTCTGTTTTTTTTGAATACTGAACACCGATTAACGAATGACGCTTTCAGATTTAATGACGGGTATTGCCGTCATTCGCGGGATTTGGCGTTATGCTCGTCAAGGGTTAATATCAGCTTTTTCATCATTGATTTGGAGATTCCTGCATACGTGGGAAAAACAGGAAAAACAATCACTTAACTGTCACCATCGCGAATGCGGGAGTCTCCCGTGAAAATACCAACCCCAAACCTTAACGCTTATATCCGCTCAACATTCAGCATTCTAAAATCATTAATCCTTGCCCGCCCATACCCAAGGCGGGGTTCCATGTTAGCGCATTGACAATATGCTTTCGCATGCAACAGCACTGCCTTGCTAAGGGGAAATTTAGCGGGGTTTTCACCAACAGCGCTGATTTACACCCGAATTTTGCCGATCAATGATACAAATTTCATAACGACGCGGCTAAATTATTCCTTCCAACTTTTCACTTTTCATTTTGCACATCACACCACCACGCCCGCATCCACGGCAATGCCTAAAATCTGGCGGAGATTTTGATCCCACTTCAGGTTTGGATTTATATCCAGGGCATGTTGAAACGCTTCTTTTGCCAGATTTTTTTCGCCATGCTTCAGATGCAGAAACACCATGGCATAATGCGCCTCGGCATAATCGGCCTGGTACGTTTTCTTTTTAAACTGAATGGCGCTTTCCAGGTAATGCCGGGCTTCTACCCATTTTTCACGCTCAATGCTGATTTTGCCTAATTCCAGGTAAATTTTGTGTTTTCCAAGTTTATCCCGCTTAAGCGCCTCGTGAAGGTCGCGCACTGCCGGGTCGCTTTTCCCCAACGCCAAAAACGTCATGGCGCGGTCGAAAAGGATGTAGTGGAAGCGACGCAGCGCCAGGGCTTGCCCGTATTTGTCCAGGGCTGTTTGATAATCACCGATTTGATGATGCACCCGCCCGATTTGATCCAGTACATACGCCTGGGGATGGCGCCGGTTCAAGGCCTGCCCCAAATGCTTCAAGGCTTCGTCTTCGCGATGCAGCGCGGTTAAAATCTTACCCAGCGCATAATGCAGATGCGCAGTGGGAATAAAACCGCGTTTGTTGTGCGCAAAAGCGCTTTGAATCTGCGCCAGGGCATTTTGATAATCCTTGGTTTGATAAAGCGCGCGTGCCAAAAGGAACATCGCTTTCACGGCGGTTTTTGCATGGCGCTTGCGAAAGTCCTCATCCCGGGAAGCCCGGTAAATCCCCAGCGCCCGCGCGACCGGCTCGATACACTTTTTGGATTTGCCGTCGGCAAAAAAAGCATAGCCCTTTCGATACAAGCAGACCAGGTAATCGGGAAAGATGCGCAGCGCTTCATCAAACCAGCGGATGGCTTCCAGCCAGTTTTGTTCCAGGTAAAACACATAGCCAAGGCAATAAAAAGGTTGCGCGCGATCCGGCTCTACCTCAATCCAGCGTTGATAATATTTTTTTGCATTGTCCAGCGCGTTGACCTGGGTGCAGGCAAACCCTAATTCGCTGAGCGCCCGCGGCTCATTCCAGGCGGCCCTCCCTTCCCGGCACAGCGGCTGCAACAGCCGCACAATGCCCTGCCAGTTATTTTCCCGGCGCAATGCCGCAGTCTGTTCAAAAATTTTTTCCATTTCGAATAAAGCCTCCTTCCATTTGTCGCTTTTCACTGTTTACTTTTTCCTTTTCACTTTTTCCTTCCACCCTCCAACCTCACACTCCGGGCAAATGGCGGCGGGATCGTGGGCGCTGATCCACCCCGCCGGCCCGGCGCAATCCCGGAAAGATTTACTTTTTTCCCTGATTTTTGAAAATCTCCTCAATCACGATATTCGCCACAGCTTTTACGGCCCGGCGCGTCGCCGGATGCTTTGCAATGATTTTTACTGTAGCGATAATTTTTGTAAAAACGGTCATTTATCCTCATCTCCTTTCGAAGTAATAAGGGGTGCGGATTTTATTTTACGTAGTTTATGATGGTAATATTTCACCCCGGCACGCCGGCTGTGACATATTTGGAGGAAGTAATTACCTAAAACCGAATCTACACCCGTAATAAGTTATGTGTCAATGGATAGCCGGGTTATTTCCTTTCATTTCGGCATTTCGGGATCAGCCTTTTACACAACCACCCGCCATGCACCACGCCTCACTGTATCAATTCAACAGCTTGTATTTCAGCGTGAACTTCCGGTAACGCCGCTCTTTATAGCGTATTTTCATCAACCAGCGCCGATTGCGAAATAGTGTTATCAGCGTACCGCTTTTCGGCGCAATCACCAGCGTCAGGCCTTCCAAACGTTCCGCGAGGTTGCCAAATTCCGCCAGGCGGCGCTTGCCCAAAAAGATGTAGAGCGTTCCCTCGGCGTAAATTCTTTTACCGATGGCCAGCGCCAGAAAAATATCCGCCCGGCTAAACCCCCGTTCATTCATGCGCTTCTGTGCGTGGTGTGTGAAATTGATATCCATCATGGCTTTCTCCTTCATTTATAGCTTTTGACTTTTTGTCAGCAACAAAATGAGAAAAAACAAAAACTAAATCACGATGAAGGAATTACTCATTCATCTTTCGGGAATTCCCGAAATTTTTGGAAAATTTGGGTGGTTGAGAATTAGTTGTCGGAAAGTTTCCGGTCTTTACGAGGTACCGGAATAAAATAGTGGGTTAATACCTTGATTTTCACGGTGTCTAACTTGATTTGATGAAAAAGGTAAGAGGGAAATTGCTCGGAAAGTATCCGGTTTAAGTTGGATATTTTTTTTTGAATATTTTCCTGGTTCCAATCAGGTTTTTTATCAAACTCCCGGTTTTTGATTTGCAGATAAATTTTTTCCAGCTCATCTTTTTGGTGATGAATTGGAAGTGGCGCTTCCGATTTAAACGCTAACCTATAGATAGAAGCTTCTTTCGGCGGTATTGGTTTTGATCGAACAGGAGAATTCTCTCCGCTTACGATCTCCAATATCAATTGCTTCGGTGAGAAACGAATTTCAATATCTTTACCGAGTTCATCAATCGTTTTCTGTGAAATTTTGAAAAGGTTTTCGATGTTGCGGAAATTATGGCGATAGTAATTTTTTAGCAGAGGATGAAGTTGGATAAAGGGTATATCCGCCATATCGATTTTTACATCTCTGGCGTAAATTTCTTCCCCACTTCGCAATTTAATTTTTTCATCCCCTGGTTTTGGATAAAAAAAGCTTTTATCAAGTTCATGTTCCGATGGATTGACTAATACATGAGACAGTCGATCATTCTTTCTCCCGTACAAATTCATCGCAAGTGAGAGGTATGCGCTCATGGTCTTTCTGCCACCGGCAATAGAAGCAAAAATTCTAATGTTTTCCCGTTTAGCCTGATTTGCCACATGACGCACAATAAACTCACGGGCAGCTTCATTTTCATCGGTTGTACGGATGTCTGCCAAATCATGCCCATCAAAATGCTTTATGGTTAAAGGATTGATAATAACGGTATGTGCAGGTATCTGATAATCATCAAAGAACTGATACAAAATACCCTTACCGGGTATTAGCAGATTATCTTGTATGGAATGGATGCCTGTCGAAGTAGAAAGCAGATGGATTTCATCTACTTTTACAGGTGTATTTTGATGTAACAAGGCAAACAATGTTTCAGTTACAATCTGTAGTGTGGTTCCCACCACGCAGATTTAAATATTTCGTGTCATTTGTTCCATTCAATCGACTGAGATAATAGATGCCGCCGCGATGCGGATGTCAAACCGGTATAGGTCGTTTTGTGATATCGAAATATCGCTGCTCTGCAGCTTCTTCGTTCAGCAGCGCCAACGGCGCGAAACATCGCCAGCGCCAGCGGCGCGAAATATCGCCAGCGCCAGCGGCGCGAAACATCGGTAGAGCCAGCGGCGCGAAATATCGCCAACGCCAGCGGCGCGAAATATCGGTTCAGTTACAGTCACTCTATCCATTCAAACAAATATTTCTCATCATACACAACCTCAAACCGCTTCAGAAATTCCAGATACTCCTCCCGAAACGTACGCTTCCGGTGATGTTCCTCCTGATTCTGAATATACCGCACAACCCTGGAAACCTGGCTTTTACTGTAAGAAAACGCCCCATATCCCTTTTGCCACTCAAATCGAAAAGGGATAAACCCCCTCTCATTGATCCATTTAGAGGAATTCGTTTTCACAATTCGGGCGAAATCGGAAATAGACTGCGCCGGATGTAAGCCGACCAAAATGTGAACATGATCCGGCATAGCATAAATCGCCAACAATTTGTGCTGATAATTTTGCACAATTCCGGTAATATATTTTTCCAGATCCGCTTTGAAGTGATTCCGGATCATGCAGTTGCGCCCTTTAACGACAAACACAAATTGAATTTTTATTTGGGTGTAGGCGTTTGCCATATATCATCACCTCCGATTATCAGACCTGCTTTCCCCTGCGACAGCGGCGCGAAAGAATGCTAACGCCAAAAGCACGGAATATCGGTTACCTCAAAACATCAATTTTCGCGGATCCAGCACCTTCTCCACATAACGCCCTTTTTCCCGATCTAATTGCAGATACACCGGGTGCTTGCTGGTAATCTGCAAAATCGTATTATACACCACCGTGACGATATAGGGCAATCCGCTTGGCACGATCACAAACTCCGCCCCGTGATTGGCTTCCACAATCTCCTTCACCCGTTTGGCAATCGCCCCTTCCTCCTCCAGCGAGACATTGCCGCGGGTCACCACCTCATAGCGGATGTCCGCGCCGTATTGTTTTTTCAAATCATTAACGATGGGATGAATGCCCTCGTTGGCAAGGAGGTAAAGGCGAGGGGAGGAATTCTCTTTTTTTACGAGAATTTGTTCGCACAACTGACGCATGTGCAGCTTTAAATGATCCGGCAAATCCGCTGCTTCAGAAAGCAACTGCTCGCCGGCGTTCAACCACTGTTGTATCGCGCGATGTTTATTGTTCATA
>CAYVDX010000223.1:0-6308 GCA_964450485.1 uncultured Calditrichaceae bacterium | reverse complement strand
TTGCATTTTTAGGGATAATATTCATTTTATGGATTGCGATTTCCAGCCTGCCAGCTTTTGCCGACACCATCCACGTGCCGGGCGATCAGCCCACGGTGCGGGCGGCGTTGGAAGCGGCCGCCGGGGGCGATACCGTGCAGGTTGCCGGGGGAACCACAGCACGGCCGGTCTATTTTCAGAGCCGCAACATCGTGCTGATTGGCGAAGCAATTTTGGGCGAACAGTTCCGCCGGTTTGTCAAACGCGTGGATGCTGCGCCGGCCGGCGATAAATCCGCCATCGTGGACAGTTTTATGACCGTTGCCCCCGGTTTTCCGTTTACGGAAGCGGATGTGTTTGCCTATTACATCTATCGCGGCGGCGTTAGCCGGGTGAATGTGCCCGGCGACGCCAACGGCTGGAATGCCAACGGATTTGCCATGACAAATCTCTCCGGCACAAATTTCTGGTATCGCGAAGCGGTTTTTGAACCCACTGCCCGGCTGGATTACAAATTCGTGCTCAACGGCAGCAACTGGATTCTCGATCCGCGCAATCCGCACACGGTGTCCGGGGGATTTGGCCCCAACTCGGAGCTGGCAATGCCGGAATATGCACAGCCGCCGGAGATCGTCAACAATCCGAATGTGCCCAAAGGCGCGCTGCGCGACACGCTGTTCGTTAGCAGCATTCTCAATAATGCCCGCACCATTCGCATCTACACCCCGCCCGGTTACGACGCCGCGCCCAACGACAGCTTCCCGATGATCTTGTTTCACGACGGGCAGGAGTATCTTTCCCTGGCGTCAGCGGCCACGATTTTCAACAACCTGGTTGCCGCGGGACGCATTCAGCCGCTGATCGGCGTGTTTGTGCCGCCGGTGGATCGCAACAATGAATACGGTTTTGGCAAGCGGCTGCAATACGAACAATTCATCATCGATGAAGTGATACCCATGCTCACGGCAAGATATCGCATCAAGCGCGACCCGGCGGCCCGCGCCATGACCGGTCCCTCGCTGGGCGGGTTGATTACCACCCAAATTTGCTACAATCACCCGGCGGTTTTTGGGCTGTCGGCGCCCTTTTCGCCATCTTATTGGGCAAACAATCGCGTGGTGTTTAACAGCGTGGTGAACGGGCCGAAAAAAGCCCTCAAATTTTATTTGGATTGGGGCACTTACGAGCAAACCATTATGACGGACGGGCGGCTGATGCGCGATTTTTTGAGCAACGCCGGTTACGAATTTACCTGGAATGAATGGTACGAAGGCCACAGTTGGGGCAGTTGGCGCGCCCACTTGGATAACATGCTGGAATATTTTTTCCCCGGCACGGCGGTTGGCATTGATGATGAGATTGCGATGCCGGAATTGTTTGAATTGGATCAAAATTATCCCAACCCGTTTAACCCCGATACGATCATTCGCTATCGATTATCAACCCCGGCGCGGGTGGTTTTGCAGGTGTTTGATTTGTGGGGGCGAAACGTGCAAACGTTGATAAATGCCCGGCAATCCGCCGGTGAACAATCCGTGGTTTGGGATGGACGAAACCACGATAGCCGCCCCGCGGCGTCGGGTTTGTATTTTTATCGCCTGACGATTCAAACCGGGGCTGCCCGTGAAATTTTGACGCGCAAAATGCTGCTGGTGCGTTGAAGCGAACGGACAAATAATCAAAAATTTCCTTACAGAATTACGCGCTGTGTGTTATATTCTGCAAAATTGCAAAACAGTAGTAAATCAAAAGGGGAAAATATGAAATTCATCATTGCGATATTTATGGCGTTGGGTTTATGGTCTTGCGCCACCGGCAGCGGCGAAGAAACGGCTAACAAATCATCCGCCGAAGCCGGATTGACGGTTCATTTCCTGAAAACGAGTTTTTCCGAAGCGCAACAACAGGCGCAAACGACCGGCAAACCCATGTTGGTGGATGTGTACGCGGTGTGGTGCGGCCCTTGTAAAAAGTTGGATAAAGCCGTGTTCAGTGATGCGGAAGCAGGCGCGTATCTCAACGACAATTTTGTTTGTCTGAAAGTCGATGGCGAAAAGGGCGAAGGCCCGGAAATGATGGAAAAATTCGGCATTCGCGGCTACCCGACCGTGCTTGTGCTCGATGCGCAAGGCAATGAAATCGACCGGGTTGTTGGTTTTGGCGGCGATAAGGACGGTTTTATCCAAACCGTGAAAGACTATGCCGCCGGAAAAAACACGCTTAATTTATTAATCGAACGCGCTCAAAAAAATCCCGGGGACGTGGAATTAAATGTTAAGATTGCCCGCAAATTGCAAATGCGCAGCGATACGCAACAAGCCCTGGAATTCTACAAAAAAGTATTAGCCGCCGACCCGGAAAACCAAAAGGGCTTCACTGAAGAGGCAGAGTTTCAGATTGCCGTTGCAATGCTTCAACTAAACAATGATGATCGAAAAATCAAAGCGTTTATCGAAAGCGAGCCGAATGATCAGTATTTTATCGAGGCATATTCGCGGATGATCAAGTTTTATGAACGCAATGAGAATCTTGAAAAAGCCTTAACGATCTACCAGGAATTAGTTGACAAATTCCCGGACAATGCGACGCTGCTGAACAATTTTGCCTGGTATATTTACGATAAAAAAGCAGAAGATCATTTTGATCAAGCCATTGCCATTGCCCAAAAAGCGGTGGGGTTGGAACCGCAAGCCGACTACATTTGGGACACGCTGGCCCGGCTTCAATTTGCAAAAGGGAATATTGATGACGCCGTTGAATCGATGCAAAAAGCCGCTGATCTGAACCCGGAAGAAACAACGTATCAAAAATTGTTGGACGAATACCGGGCGCGGTTGAAGGCAAAAGCCTGACTTCCGGCAAATTTGGACTTGACCATTCTGCCCGGGATGATTATATTAGCACGGCTGAAATTTAACCAAAAGAAAATTTTAAATGCGATATTCTCTTTCCACATCTGTTTGCAACTGGCGTATCTTGCAGCGGCATATCCGCGGCAGAGGTGGAAAGATGCAATTGCGCATTTTTTGAAAATTGCAGTTAATTCGTTTGACAATTTTAATGCCCACCTCGGTTTTCGGGGTGGGTTTTTTGATTTGAAAGAGGAAAAACCATGCAACCCATTACATTTAGTCAGTTTCAGCAGATGGCCATGCACGGGAATGTGATTCCCATTGCCGAAGCCATGCTGGCCGATATGCTGACGCCGGTGTCGGCGTTTCTCAAGCTTTGCGGCGATTCGGCGGACGGTTTTCTGCTGGAATCCGTGGAAGGCGGCGAGAATTTAGCGCGTTATTCATTCCTGGGGCGTTGTCCGCGCAAAAAGATTTTGTATCGCGATCACACGCTCGAAGTGATCGAAAATGATCGCCGCGAGACCCTGCAAACCGGCATTTTTTCTTACCTGAAACAAGAATTGCAAAAATACAAATTTGTTGTAAATCCCGAATTACCGCGCTTTTGCGGCGGATTTGTGGGCTATTTTGGCTACGACACGGTGCGGCTGATCGAAAAATTGCCGGAGATCAATCCGCCGAAGGAAGATCGCCCGGAAGCTGCGTTGGGACTCTACGACACGATTTTGGCGTTCGACCACGTGCGACAGCAGGTGTTGATCATTGCCAACGTGATTTTGGAAGACGGGATGAACCTGAAAACCGCGTATGACGAAGCGCTGGGGAGAATTTGGGAAACCAAGAATCTACTTCGCAAACCATTAGCGGAACGAAGTATTCGCAGCCGGGGCGGGCATGAGAATGTGGCGTCGAATTTTCGCGAAAAAGATTTCTGCGAAGCGGTGCGCAAAGCCAAAGATTATATCACTGCCGGCGATATCTTTCAGGTGGTGCTCTCCCAGCGATTTTCCCGGAAAATTTCCGTGCCGCCGTTCGATATTTACCGCGCGCTGCGGGTAATCAACCCGTCGCCGTATCTCTATTTTTTGCGGCACGGCGATCACGCCACGGTCGGCGCAAGCCCGGAACTGCTGGTGCGCGTGGAAAACGGCGATGTGGTGGTGCGCCCCATTGCCGGGACGCGCCCACGGGGCAAATCACCGGAAGAAGACGCCCGGCTGGCGGAAGATTTATTAGCCGATAAAAAGGAACTTGCCGAACACGCCATGCTGGTGGATTTGGGACGCAACGACGTGGGACGGGTCGCCGAATACGGCTCGGTGCGTTTGACGGAGCGGATGATCATCGAGCGTTACAGCCACGTGATGCACATCGTTTCCGAAGTGCGCGGACAATTGAAATCCGGGCTGGACGCCGTCGATGCGCTGAAAGCGGGATTTCCGGCGGGAACGGTCAGCGGCGCGCCGAAAATTCGCGCCATGGAGATTATCGAAGAATTGGAACCGGAACGCCGCGGTGTATATGCCGGGGCGCTGGGCTACCTGGATTTTTCCGGCAACATGGATACCTGCATCACCATTCGCACCATGGAAGTGGTGGACGGCACGGCGCATTTTCAAGCCGGCGCGGGTATTGTGGCGGATTCGGTGCCGGAGCGCGAGTTTGCGGAAACGGTGCATAAATCGAATGCCCTGCGAGCGGCAATCGCCATGGCGGAAGGCGGGTTGGAAGCGTGAAAAATAAAGTAGAGACGGATTGCATCCGTTTCAATATTAACAAGTTGGAAAAGCGAAAAGCCGTTTTTTCATTAACACCGCGGCTTCAGCCCGGTGAACAATGAAACTGGAAATTGGAAACTCAAAATTTAGGACACTCTCTCCGAATTTCAAGTTTCAAATGCCCAGTTTCGTCAACCGTCGCTTTTGGAGAGCCAAATGAAACTTTTAGTCATCGATAATTTCGACAGCTTCACCTACAATTTGGTGCAATTTTTGGGCGAGCTTGGCGCGGAATTACAAGTTTTTCGCAATAATGCCGTCACGCTGCCGGAAATTGCGGATTTGAAACCTGACGGCATCGTGATCTCCCCGGGACCGGGCACGCCGGACGATGCGGGAATCAGCGTGCCGCTCATCAAGGAATTCAGCACCGTTTTTCCGATTTTGGGCGTATGCCTGGGCCATCAATCCATTGCGCGGGCATTTGGCGGAAAAATCATCTCCGCGCCCAGCCTGATGCACGGGAAAACCTCGCAAATTCGCCATCAAAATGAGAATGTTTTCGCCGGATTGCCCGATCCGTTCCGGGCCATGCGCTATCATTCGCTGGCAGTGGAAAGGGAATCGCTGCCAAAATCTTTGAACATCACCGCGGAAACCGAGGAGGGCGTCATCATGGGGCTGGCGCATGAAACGCACCCGGTTTTCGGCGTGCAGTTTCACCCGGAGTCATTTATGACGGACGACGGCAGGTCGCTGCTGGGTAATTTTTTGAAATTGATTGGAAAATGAAGCCTTCAGCTGTCAGCCGTCAGCATGCTGACAGCTGACGGCTGAAGGCTGACCGCTAAAAAAGGAGCAAAAAATGATTCAAAAATCAATTCATAAAGCCATGAAACAGGCGCATTTGACACGCGAAGAAGCGTTTGCGGTGATGGATTTTATCATGAGCGGGCAGGCCAGCGATGCGCAGATCGGCGCGTTTTTGATTGCCATGCGCATGAAGGGCGAGCAGCCGCGGGAGATCGCCGGATTTGCCACAGCCATGCAGCAAAAAGCGGTTCCGGTTCCGGTTGACCGGCTTGATGAAGCGTTGGACATCGTCGGCACGGGCGGGGACGGCAAACATACCTTTAATATTTCCACGGTGGCGGCTTTCGTGGCGGCCGGCGCGGGCATTCCGGTCGCGAAACACGGCAACCGCTCGGTGTCCAGCAAATGCGGCAGCGCGGATGTGCTCAGGGAATTAGGCGTCAATATCGAACTGAATGCCGGGCAAATGTCCCAATGCGTGAACGACGTGGGCGTCGCATTTTTGTTTGCGCCGAAGCTGCATCCGGCCATGAAATACGCCATCGGTCCGCGGCGGGAAATCGGCGCGCGCACGGTATTCAATATTTTGGGGCCGCTTACCAACCCGGCCGGCGTCAAGCGTCAATTGATCGGCGCGTACAGCCGCGATTTGGCGAAACTGATGGCGGATGTTTTTCGTCAAATGGGCAGCGTGCACACGCTGGTGGTGCACAGCGAAGACGGGCTTGATGAGATTTCGCTATCCGGAAAAACCCATGTTTTTGAAGTGAAAGACGGTGATATTCGCGAATATACGGTCACGCCGGATATTTTTGGCGTCACGCCGACCTCGGAAAGCGTCACCGGCGGTGAGGCGCCGGAAAACGCCGAAATCGCCCGGCAAATTTTGAACGGCGGAGAAACCGGCTCAAAACGAGACGTGGTGCTGATGAACGCGGCCGCC
>CAYVDX010000222.1:0-6309 GCA_964450485.1 uncultured Calditrichaceae bacterium | reverse complement strand
GCAAAATGTCCTGGGGTGAAATCGCGCCATCCGTCAGCATCTCCCCGGCGTGGACATAGTCTCCATTGTGCACCAATACATGCTTGCTGTAGGGCACCATGTATTTTTTCTGCTCAAGCTGGCCTTCGACCACAATTTCGCGAATACCGCGTTTAATCTGCCCAAAGCGCACCACCCCGTCGATCTCGCTGACAACTGCCTGTTCTTTCGGTTTGCGCGCTTCAAAAAGCTCTGCAACACGCGGCAGGCCGCCGGTGATATCGCGCGTTTTGCCAATCTCACGCGGAATCTTCGCCAAGATCTGTCCCGCCCCGACCTCTTCGCCATCATTCACTAAAATATGGGCTTTTACCGGGAGGATATAGTTGGCAACCTCGTTATCCTCCTCATCAACAATGGTGAGGTGAGGGCTGAGGTTTTTATTCCGTGATTCAATGACCACGCGTTGTTTTTGCAGTGTTTGTTCATCCAGTTCTTCGTGTGAGGTAACATTTTCAACAAGATCAACATATTTTACTTTTCCGCCTTGCTCCGTCAAAATGACCGATGAATACGGATCCCATTCAAACAAAATCGTGCCGCGATCAACTTTTTTACCATCCTTTACGAGTACTTTTGCACCATAAGGCACGACGTAATTCATTAAAACGCGTTTTTCTTTATCAACAATGTTTATTTTTCCATTCCGCCCCACACAAATGTCAAAGGTATGGGTTTCTCCGTCAAGTGTTTCCTTGGATTCCAGTGTTTGTAATTCTTCATATTTGATTTTTCCGGAAAACCTGGATACGACTTCGGATTGCGCTGCAATACGACCCGCGGTTCCACCAATATGAAAGGTGCGTAATGTCAACTGCGTGCCGGGCTCGCCAATACTTTGGGCGCCCATAACGCCAACGGCTTCTCCAATATCAACCATCCGTCCCGTTGCAAGATTACGACCATAGCAATGCGCGCAAACGCCGCGCGCGGTTTCACAGGTTAGCACCGAACGAATTTTGATGGACTCCACGCCCGCCGCATCAATTTTCTCGGAAATATCTTCGGTGATCATTTCTCCGGATTGAATAATTAATTCACCGGAAAGGGGATCATAAACATCATCGGCGGTAAACCGCCCTAAAATCCGGTCTGATAACGGCTCTATAATTTTTTCGCCTTCTTTGATCGGGGCTGTTTCGATGCCAAGGATTGTGCCGCAGTCCAATTCACTGATCATCACATCCTGGGCAACATCCACCAGGCGGCGAGTGAGATAACCGGCGTCGGCTGTTTTCAGGGCTGTATCCGCCAAACCTTTACGGGCGCCGTGGGTAGAAATAAAGTATTCCTGCACCGAGAGACCTTCAAAAAAGTTTGCGGTAATCGGGTTTTCAATAATTTCGCCCGTTTGTCCGGTAAGTGTCTTTTGCGGTTTCGCCATCAAACCGCGCATTCCCGCCAACTGACGAATCTGTTCACGACTCCCCCGCGCGCCTGAATTCGACATCATATAAAGGGAGTTGAATCCATCGCGGTGGCTTTGCAGCAGTTTAAAAAGCTCGCCGGATACCTGGTCCGTTACACGCGTCCAGATATCAATCACTTTATTATATCGCTCGCCATCCGTAATAAAACCCATGCGGTATTGATCTTCGAGCATTCGCACTTCTTCGTATGCTTTATCAACAATTTTTGTTTTGCTTTCAGGAACCACCACGTCGTCCAAACCGATGCTGGCGCCGGCAAGCGTTGCATATCTGAAGCCGAGATCCTTCAGGTTATCCAGAAATTCAACCGTGCCCAGGTTGCCAATTTTCAGCATCACTTCTCCGACGAGGTTTTCCAACGCTTTCTTCGTCATCAAATTGTTGACGAAACCAACTTCTTCCGGCACAATACGATTGAATATAACCCGGCCAACCGTGGTATCAATAAGCGCTCCGCGGTAACGAACTTTAATTTTAGCGTGAAGCGCTACTTTACGATCATCATAAGCAATCATTACTTCTTCGGTATTGGCAAAAACCTTGCCTTCTCCCAAAACACCGTCACGGTCTTTGGTGATAAAGTAAGTGCCCAAAACCATATCTTGCGAAGGGGTTGCCAGGGGGCGGCCGCTTGCCGGAGAGAGTATGTTATGTGATGCAAGCATCAACAAACGCGCTTCCATCTGTGCTTCAAAACTCAGCGGCACGTGGACAGCCATTTGATCGCCGTCAAAATCGGCGTTAAAAGCAGAACAAACCAGCGGATGAATTCGAAGCGCTTTTCCTTCTATCATTACGGGTTGAAATGCCTGAATACCCAGCCGGTGCAATGTGGGCGCGCGGTTTAGCAGCACGGGGTGGCCTTTGACAATGTCTTCGAGAATTTCAAAGACAACCGCATCCCGTTTATCGACAAATCGCTTCGCGCTTTTTACGGTTTTGACAATCTTGCGGTCTTGCAACTTCCTGATGATGAACGGCTTGAATAACTCAACAGCCATGCCTTTTGGCAAGCCGCATTCATACAGCTTTAGCTTGGGACCGACAACCACGACTGAACGCCCCGAGTAATCCACCCGTTTGCCCAATAAGTTCAGGCGAAAACGGCCTTGCTTGCCGCGCAGCATATCTGACAGCGACTTGAGCGGCCGGTTGCCGTCACTGCGAACCGCGGTGGTGCGTTTGGTATTATCAAACAGCGCATCGACGGCTTCCTGCAACATGCGCTTTTCATTTCGCAAAATGACTTCCGGCGCTTTAATGTCCATCAGCTTTTTCAAACGATTATTGCGAATGATTACCCGGCGATAAAGATCATTTAAATCGCTGGTTGCGAAACGCCCCCCTTCCAACGGCACTAACGGGCGCAATTCCGGCGGAATAACCGGAATGACATCCAGCACCATCCATTCAGGGCGATTCTTAAATTCACCATTTTCCCGGGTACGAAAAGCTTCGATCACTTTCAGCCGTTTCAAGGCGTCGTGTTTTTTTTGCTGAGAACGCTCCGTTTTAAGCGCATGGCGAAGCTCTTGCGAAAGCGCTTCCACATCAAGGCGTTTCAGCATTTCACGCATGCTGTCTCCACCCATCATGGCGATAAATTTTTCCGGATGATCATCGGGAAGATTCAGTTCTTCACTGCTCAAATTATCCATTATGTTCATGTAATCTTCTTCCAGCAATAAACTACCGGTTTTAAGACCGGTATTGCCGGGCTGAACGACGACATAAGCTTCGTAATAAATAATTTTTTCTAAATTTTTAGGGGCGATGTTAAGTAGATAACCGATTTTTGTCGGCGTTGAACGAAAATACCAAATATGCACGATCGGCACCGCCAGACTTATATGCCCCATACGCTCTCTTCGAACGCTTTTCGTTGTCACTTCCACACCGCAGCGGTCACAAATAATTCCTTTATAACGAATGCGTTTGTACTTTCCGCAATGACATTCCCAATCCTTGACCGGTCCGAAGATCTTCTCGCAGAACAAGCCGTCCTTTTCCGGCTTGAACGAACGATAGTTAATGGTTTCCGGTTTGGTGACTTCCCCAAAACTTCTTTCCAATATGGTATTGGGGGATGCCAAACCGATTGAAATTTTTGAAATTTGGCCTTTGCTGGGATAGTTTTCCAAACTCACTCCTTTAATATTTTTTTTGGTGATTCAAAATCATTTTTGATAAAGCGAACAACACAAACGCTTTATTCGACTTTTATATCCAGCCCCAAACCTTGTAGCTCTTTCACCAATACGCTAAAGGATTCCGGGCGGCCCGGCCGCGGCAAATTGTCGCCTTTGACGATGGCTTCATACACTTTTGTGCGTCCGTGGACGTCATCGCTTTTGTATGTCAGCACTTCCTGCAGAATGTTCGCCGCGCCATAGGCTTCCAACGCCCAAACTTCCATTTCGCCAAATCGCTGCCCGCCAAACTGTGCTTTTCCGCCCAACGGCTGCTGGGTTATCAGTGAATATGGACCAATTGAGCGCGCATGAATTTTATCATCAACCATGTGAGATAGCTTCATGATATAAATCTGCCCGACGGTTACTTCTTGTTGAAATGCTTCACCGGTATGCCCGTCATAAAGGGTCGTTTTACCACTCTTTGGCAATCCGGCTTTTTCTAATTCCGCCAACACTTCATCGTAGGTGGCGCCGTCAAACACGGGCGTTGCGTAATATTTATCCAAAACGCGACCGGCCCAGCCCAGGGTGGTCTCAAAAATCTGCCCGAGGTTCATCCGCGACGGCACGCCCAACGGATTGAGCACGACATCCACGGATGTGCCGTCCGGCAAAAAGGGCATGTCTTCCACGGGGACAATCTTGGCAACAACGCCCTTGTTTCCGTGACGTCCAGCCATTTTGTCGCCGACTTTTAACTTGCGTTTTTGCGCGACATAAACCTTGGCCAACTGCACAATTCCCGGCGGCAATTCATCGCCGACCATAATTTTGTGTTTCTCTGTGCGAAGCTCGTTATCAATTTCCCGCATCAACAGTTTGTATTCGGAAAAGATTTTCCGCACTTCCTCATTTTTAGCTTCATCATCAAACCAGGGAGAAGCGGTATCCAGTAAATCCAGTTCAATCGTTTCAAAGGTCTCCTCGGTAATTTTTTGACCGGGTTTTACCAGCACTTTTCCGGGGCGGGTTTCGATGCCTTTGGTTTTCAGGTTGCCGAATTTTTCGATCAGGTATTTCCGCAGCCGTTCCCGGATTGCATCAACTTGCTCGAGTGTTTGTGCTTCTAACTGTTCGAGCAATTTTTTATCGATTTTTTTTGTTTTGGGGTCTTTTTTCTTCCGTGAAAACAGTTTCGTGTCGATCACCACGCCTTCAGCGCCCGCGTGCATTTTTAATGACGCGTCTTTAACATCGCCGGCTTTGCTGCCGAAAATCGCTTTGAGCAATTTCTCTTCCGGCGTTGGCTCCGTTTCTCCTTTCGGCGTCACTTTACCCACCAGAATATCGCCTGATTTCACTTCCGCGCCAATGCGAATGATACCGGTTTCGTCGAGATTTTTTGTCGCGTCTTCACTGACATTGGGAATCTCCCGGGTGAGTTCTTCCTCGCCGCGCTTGGTATCGCGCACCTGAATTTCATGCTCTTCCACGTGAATCGAAGTGTAGTAATCGTCCTGAACCATCCGTTCGGAAATCAGGATTGCGTCTTCATAGTTGTAACCATTCCAGGGCATGAATGCGACCAGAATATTTCGTCCCAAAGCCAATTCACCGCGATCCGTGCCGGGACCGTCAGCCAACACCTGCCCTTTTACAACCCGTTGTCCTTCACTGACAACCGGTATCTGGTTGATGCAGGTGTTTTGGTTGGTGCGAACAAATTTCATAAATTCATATTCAACCCGTTGCGCTTCACCGGTCAATATCTGGCGTGGATTATCCACCGCGCCGGCATCCACCCGAATAACAATTTTTGTCGAGTCCACTTTTTCAACCACGCCGTCAACGTCTGATAAAACCATTGCGCCGGAATCGCGGGCAATTTGCGCTTCAACGCCGGTGCCGACGATCGGCGTTTCCGGGCGAAGCAGCGGCACAGCCTGACGCTGCATGTTTGAGCCCATCAAGGCCCGGTTTGCGTCATCGTGTTCGACAAATGGAACCAGCGACGCCGAGGCGGACAGAATTTGGTTGGAAGCAACATCGATGTATTGAACTTCTTCCGGCGCCGCCATCAAAAAATCGCCCCGTTTTCGTACTTTTACCATCTCATTTTCAAACTTGCCGGTTTTCACATCCAGCGGTGCGTTGTATTGGGCAATGACCGCGCGTTCTTCGTCATCCGCGGAAAGATATTCAATTTCATTGGTCACTTTTCCCTTTTTCACCTTGCGATACGGCGTCTCGATAAAGCCAAAATCATTGACTTTTGCCAGCACGCTCAACGAAGATATCAAGCCGATATTGGGCCCTTCCGGCGTTTCGATCGGGCACAACCGCCCGTAGTGCGTATAATGAATATCGCGCACTTCAAAACCGGCGCGCTCCCGGGTTAAACCGCCTGGACCCAGGGCGCTCATGCGGCGCTTGTGGGTCAGTTCCGATAACGCGTTGGTCTGATCCATAAATTGGGAAAGCTGGGAAGTTCCGAAAAAGGTGTTGATTACCGAGGTGATGGCCCGGGCATTAACCAGCTCTTGCGGTGTAATGGTTTCCGCATCGCCCAGGTTCATGCGCTCTTTGATGGTGCGCGCCATTCGGGTCAATCCCAGGTTAAACTGAGCGGCCAATTGCTCGCCCACTGTTTTCACCCGACGATTTCCCAAATGATCGATATCGTCCGTGCTGCGACGCCCTTCGCG
>CAYVDX010000221.1:0-6317 GCA_964450485.1 uncultured Calditrichaceae bacterium | reverse complement strand
AGAAAGTTATGGAAACCGAAGAATAGCCCCTTTTTTAACCTGGCTTTTGCGATAACATCAGGAGTAAATCTTGCGCATAGTCGTTGATGCAATGGGTGGTGATCTTGCACCGAAGGCCCCGGTTCACGGGGCAATTTTATATGATAGAGAAACCCGCGGAAAAGATCAGGTTATTCTGGTCGGCGACAAACAGAAAATCGAAGAAGAAATTGCAAGTCACCTAATTGCACCCCATAATATAAAAGTCGTGCATGCCTCAGAAGTGATAGACATGCACGATTCTCCCACAACCGCGGTTCGAAAGAAAAAAGATTCTTCAATGGTCAAAGGCATCCGCATGATTCGGGAGGACCAGGCCGACGCATTTGTCAGCGCGGGCAATACCGGTGCGCAAATGACGGCCAGCTTGTTGACCCTGGGACGAATCAAAAACGTTCACAGACCTGCATTGGGGGCATTTATTCCCTGGGAGGGCGGCGTGATTTTATTGATTGACGTCGGTGCAAATGCGGATTGCAAACCGCTGAATCTCTTCCAATTTGGCATTATGGGAAGTATTTTTATCAAATTTATTTCCAACCTGGAAAATCCCCGGATCGGGCTGCTAAGTATTGGGGAAGAAAAAAGCAAAGGCTCGGAAGTGGTTATTGAAGCACACAAACTGTTGACAAAATTTACATCAAACTTCATCGGGAATATTGAAGGGCGTGACATATTGCACGGCAAGGCTGATGTTGTCGTGACAGATGGATTTACCGGAAATGTCATTCTAAAATTTGCCGAAAGCATTGTCGGTGTATTCGGCAGCAGTCTAAAACGAAAAATTAAACAAAATTTATTTGCAATTACCGGCGCTTTTCTGATGCGTCCGGCGTTCCGGGCGTTGAAACGGGCGTATGACTACGAGGAATACGGCGGTGTGCCCCTTTTAGGCATTGATGGCATTTCGATTATCTGCCATGGCAGTTCCACCGCAAAAGCGCTGAAAAATGCCATTTATGTTGCCAAGGTAATGCGGGAAAAACAAGTCAATCAACACATCGAACAAGCATTAACAAAAAGGGGATCCAAATGGGGCGAAGAGCAATTATTACAGGCGTAGGGCACTACGCTCCCCCGAAAATTCTGTCGAATCATGATTTGGAAAAAATGGTGGATACCACTGACGAATGGATTGTCAGTCGCACCGGCATTCGCGAGCGACGTATTCTGGAAGATGATTTGGCGACATCTTTTATGGGCTACAATGCCGCCAAAATGATTTTGGATGAAAAAAATATGTCTGCCGAAGAAATCGACGCCATTTTTGTGGCAACCGTAACGCCGGACATGATGTTTCCCAATACGGCTTGCCGCATTCAGGAAATGTTGGGCGCATCCAACGCCTGGGGTCTGGATTTTAATGGCGCGTGTACCGGGTTTATTTATACGTTGGCAACCGCCGCTCAGTATATCGAAACCGGAAAATATAAGAAAATACTGGTCATTGGCGCGGATAAAATGAGTTCGATTGTCGATTATACCGATCGTACCACCTGCATCCTTTTTGGCGACGCCGCCGGCGCGGTTTTGTTAGAACCCGGCGAAGAAAAAGAGATGGGCATTTTAGACGCCATCCTGCGCAGCGACGGCGCCGGCGGTGAATATCTGCACATGCTTGCCGGCGGCAGCCTGCATCCGGCGTCTCGCGAAACGGTTGACAAAAAAATGCACACCCTTTACCAGGACGGGCAAAAAGTCTTCAAATTCGCGGTGAAACAAATGGCCGACGTTTCCGCGGAAATTTTAGAAAAAAACAACCTTTCCGGAAAAGACGTCAAATTTTTTATTCCGCATCAAGCAAATTTGCGCATCATTGATGCGGCGGCCCGACGCATGAAATTGGAAAAAGAGCAGGTCGTTGTGAATATTGACCGCTATGGCAATACCACAGCGGCGACCATACCGCTGGCGCTTTCAGAAATTTATCACAAAGGTAAACTGCAAAAAGGAGACAACCTTGTCATTGCAGCATTTGGCGCCGGTTTTACCTGGGGCAGCTTGCTGTTTCGCTGGGCGAACTGAAGTTCCGTGGAGCGTGAGGCGAAACGGAGAGTTCCATATAAATTATGTCCTCAATTAAACGCTTCAGACAATGTCATTCCCGCATGTTTTTTACGGGAATCTATTAACGCCAACGATTGTTGCAAAATGCCAAAAACGTATAAAAACGTATTATGTATATATCATGGCAAGTGTTAAAAATGGAACACTTTACATTGGCGCAACTAATAATTTGATAAAGAGGGTTTACGAACACAAAAACAATTTAATTGATGGCTTTACAAAAAGATACAAAGTTCGTCGCCTGGTATATTTTGAACAGACAGATGATATCAATATTGCGAAACAACGCGAAAAACGGCTGAAAAGATGGAACCGTCGATGGAAAATACAACTTATTGAAAAGAATAATCCGGACTGGAACGATTTGTCTTCTTTACTTGTCTAAGTCTAATTGAATATCGTAAATCTTTTCTTTTGAATTCAAACACAGCACGGTAAAAGTGGATGCCCGATTAAAACATTCGGGCATGACAGTTTTACTCAATGTATAAAATCAAGGATATTATGAACAAAACCGCATTTTTATTTCCCGGACAGGGATCGCAATTTGTGGGGATGGCAAAAGATCTTTATGAGGCATACCCCGAAGTGCGCGAGACCTTTGATCAGGCCGAATCGATTTTGAAATTTTCTTTAAAATCGCTCTGCTTTGAGGGACCGGAAGACGAGCTAAAACAAACCCGTTACACCCAACCGGCGATTTTTACACATAGTTATGCCGTCGATGGGCTTCTGAAAAAGCACGGTATTTATCCCGGTTGCGTTGCCGGACATAGCCTGGGTGAATACTCTGCGTTGGTCAGCGCCGGCGCGCTTTCTTTTGAAGACGGGCTGCGATTGGTCAAAATTCGCGGCGAGCTGATGCAAATTTCCGGCGAAAAGAATCCCGGAACCATGGCCGCCATCATTGGGGCGACGCCGGAAGTCGTGGCGGAAGCGTGCGCGGAGGCCGCGTCAACCGGCATTGTTCAACCGGCAAACTACAATTGCCCGGGGCAACTTGTGATTTCCGGCAGCATTCCGGGCGTGCATCGCGCCATGGAATTGGCGAAGGAAAAAGGCGCGCGGATTGCCAAAGCGCTAACCGTTAGCGGCGCGTTCCATTCTCCGCTGATGGAAGACGCGCTAAAAGGATTGGTGCAAGCCTTGGATGACGTGGAAATACGCGACAGCAAAATCCCGGTTTACAGCAATGTGGAAGCGCTGCCCGTCACCAGCGGCGACAAAATGCGCCAGTTGCTAAAGCAACAGTTGCTGTCGCCGGTGTTGTGGGAAAATATTATTCGGAATATGATTAGCGATGGATTCGCGCAATTTTACGAAGTCGGTCCGGGTCAGGTATTGCGCGGTTTATTGCGACGGATTGATCGAAAACACCTTTGCCGGGCGGTCGGCGCGGCTGAAGAAATTGAAACGTTAAACACAAAAAACCAAATTGAAAACACGTTAGGGAAAAAAATATGAACTTAACCGACAAAGTTGCCATCGTTACCGGATCAACCAAAGGAATCGGCAAGGAAATCGCCCTAACATTTGCCCGGGAAGGCGCAAAAGTGATTGTTTCCGGGCGTAACGCCGAACGTGCCGAGCAGGTTGTCCGCGAAATCAAATCCGCCGGAGGAACAGCCGCGTCAATTATTGCGGATGTTTCCCAAATGGACGACGCCCAAAAGCTCTTCAAAGCCAGCCTGGAAACATTCGGGCGCGTTGATATTTTAGTCAACAATGCCGGCATCACCCGCGATAATTTGCTGATGCGCATGAAAGAAGCGGATTGGGATGAGGTCATCAACATCAACCTGAAAGGCACGTTTAACTGCATCAAAAGCACGGCCCGGCAAATGATGAAACAGCGTGACGGGCGGATCATCAACATCACTTCGGTCGTGGGGCAAATCGGAAACGCCGGGCAAAGTAATTACGCCGCGTCCAAAGCCGGGATTATCGGGCTTACCAAATCGGTGGCAAAAGAATTGGCTTCCCGCAATATTACTTGTAACGCCATTGCCCCGGGATTCATCAAAACGGAGATGACCGACGTGCTAAACGAAGAAACCCGCGCCGCGTTGACCGAGCAAATCCCCCTGGGCCGGCTGGGCGATGTGACAGATGTGGCGCGCGCCGCCGTGTTTTTAGCCGGAAAGGACAGCGCTTATATTACCGGGCAGGTGATCAATGTCGATGGCGGGATGGTGATGTAGAAGATAAGGATGAGGGCGGAAGAATGAGAAGCGGCTTTTGAGAGTATTTAACAATAAACATTTTACATTTTAAAGCATTTTGCTTAAATTGTGCGGCTAAAAAGATATTGATATTAATTTAATTCCAGAGGAGGCAGCAATGTCATTAGAAGAGAAAGTAAAGGATATTATTGTCGAAAAATTAGGTGTTGATGCAGAGAAGGTTACTGAAAACGCTCATTTTATTGATGATTTAGGCGCGGATTCGTTGGACACAGTCGAATTAGTGATGGCTTTTGAAGAGGAATTTGAAGTAGAAATTCCTGACGAAGACGCTCAGGAAATCACGACCGTCAAAAGCGCCGTCGAATATTTGAGTAAAAAGAAAGAAGACTAAAAACATCACCACGATAAAAATACTGGCGCTTTGCAATGATTTCTGAGCAATTGAATTCATTTTCCAAGCGCCATATTTCGTTAGTAATACAAACAGATACTTTCACGCTTGCTAATTTGAGCCATTTTTTTACCCGATGATTGAAGCGACAGAAATAGCGGGAATCATTTTGATAATAAAACCGTCAATTTCACTGACGGCTGTAAGCATTAATAAAATAGAGAATTTAGATGCAAAGACGTGTCGTAATTACCGGACTGGGAACCGTCACTGCCATTGGTAACAACGTTAAGGAATTTTGGGAAGGCTTACTGGAAGGACGCAATGGTGTTGACCAGATTACCCATTTTGACGCATCTCACCATAACACACGCTTCGCAGCGGAAGTCAAGGATTTTTCCGTGGAAGGTTTTCTTGAAAAACGCGAAGCGCGGCGGATGGATTTATACACCCAATATGCCATGGTTGCCGCAAATGAAGCGATTGAAGACGCCGGTCTGGATTTAGCAAAGATTGATCCGGACATGGCCGGCGTGGTGGTGGGTTCCGGTATTGGCGGCATCCAATCTTTTGAAAATGAGCATACCAAATATATTGAAAAAGGCGCGCGACGGGTCAGCCCCTATTTTGTGCCGCTGATGATCTCCGATATTGCCGCCGGTCAAATATCCATCCGTTACGGATTGAAAGGCCCAAATTATGCCACCGTTTCCGCCTGCGCTACCGCATCTCATGCGATTGGCGACGCGGCGCGTTTGATTAAGTACGGCGATGCAGACATCATGGTGACAGGCGGCTCTGAAGCGCCGATCACGCCAATGGCTGTCGCGGGCTTTGCATCAATGAAAGCGCTTTCCACCCGAAATGACGATCCTGCACACGCCAGCCGCCCCTTTGATTTGGAACGCGATGGCTTTGTGATGGGCGAAGGCGCCGGAATAATCGTTTTAGAATCGCTTGAACATGCGAAAAAACGGGGCGCGCAAATTTACGGCGAAATTCGCGGCATCGGTTTCACCGGGGATGCCCATCACGTGACGGCCCCGGCGCCCGGCGGCGAAGGCGCGGTGCGGGCAATGCGCCGCTGTGCCGAAGATGGCGGATTAAATCTCGAAGATATCGATTACATCAACGCCCACGGCACTTCCACGCCTTTTAATGATAAAAACGAAACCGCGGCGATCAAAACGCTGTTTGGCGAACACGCATACAAGTTGAACATCAGTTCCACCAAATCGATGATTGGTCATCTGTTGGGCGCTGCCGGGTCGGTTGAACTTATCGTTGCAACCCTGGCAATTCAACATGGCGTAATTCCGCCAACGATTAATTATGAAACGCCTGACCCTGACTGCGACTTAAATTACACCCCAAATACGGCTGTGGAGCGACCGATTCACGCGGCAATTTCAAACACTTTTGGTTTTGGCGGGCACAATGCCTGCATTTCAGTAAGCAAATTTGAATGATGACGGGTTTTACGAATTTGAGCTGGTTAAAAAAAATATTTCAAAAGTTTTTTGCGGGAAACAATATCCACCGGCAACCGGTTGAGGGACGCGCTGCCCCGCAAAAGGGTC
Source organism: uncultured Calditrichaceae bacterium (assembly GCA_964450485.1). Taxonomy (GTDB): domain Bacteria; phylum Calditrichota; class Calditrichia; order RBG-13-44-9; family J075; genus JACKAQ01. Next base: position 54 of record CAYVDX010000221.1, on the reverse strand, counting down.
TTAGCACCGAAGAAGCAAAAGTGGTTCAAAAATTTGAAGCGCAATTCCAAATGC
>CAYVDX010000220.1:0-6328 GCA_964450485.1 uncultured Calditrichaceae bacterium | reverse complement strand
GAAAGGGAAATTGCCGCCGTCAGCAATAAAAAAATGTTCACGCGATTAGAAAATTTCACTCGTCGCCTTAATCGATCGATTCAACGATGTAGCAATTTACGGATGCGCCCCTCCGGGTTTACAGTGAAACGGGTGTTAAAAATATTAACTTGACAGTGTTAAATTAGCTCCTCGGGTGAAAGCAGTCTTTTAATTTACGTCATTCGACAAGTCCTCATACTCCCTAAATTCCCCGCTCCCCGAGGGAGAGGGGGACTTTGTGTGCACCTCTCCATGCAGGAGGGAGGCTGGGGTGAGGTTAATGATTACAAAACATCTTAATTTAACATTGCCAAATTAATTTAAACAAAAATTCGGCTTGAATAAATAGAATTTTCGGTAGTTATAAACTGTTAATGCTGAGTGTGATGTAAGGGGATCCCGGGGAAAACAGGGAATGATAGTAAAAATAAACACTTAGCTATCATTTCTCGACGTTTCGGGACAAGCATCCGCGGATGCAGGAAGCCCCCGATTCGCAGCGCCGACATCACCTTTTTAGGACTGCCAATCATCAATTCCGCCCGGCAATCGAATTGTTGAAAAAAATCAGGTTTGTTGTCATTTCGTTTAGTGAAGGCGGGGAAATCGCGGATTTTTCAGATTTTAGCTGTCGGCAAAACCGGGGCTGTTCACCCACGGATTTCTAAAATGGAAGGGCTTGTGTTGCGGGACAAGCCCGGGCTGATCATAAAACGAAATACCTGGAATGCCATCTCCCGGGTTGCCGGGAAATCCCCTGAGTCTGTCTTTCGCGTCTGTTTTTTTTTCGCGTTTTTCGATCTTTATTGAGAAAATTTCACTCAGGAACGTTTGCCCATCGGAATATATTCATGCGGTTCCGCAACACTTTTATAACCCGGGCGGATGATCCGTCCACCATTTATCAACTCATCAATGCGGTGAGATGACCAACCGACAACCCGGGCCATGGCAAATAGAGGCGTATAAATCGGTTTGGAGAAACCGAGCATATCATAAACAAAACCGGAGAAAAAATCCACGTTTGGCGAAATGACCTTGCTGGAATTTTTAACTTTTTGAAACAAGCCGGGCGTCAACGCTTCGATATTCAAATATAATTCAAATTCATCCGTGCGGCCTTTTGCCCGGGCAAGCTCGCGCGCTTTTTCTTTCAAAACAACCGCGCGCGGGTCGGATTTGGTGTAAACCGCGTGCCCCATTCCATATACCAACCCGGTTCTGTTGTGCGCTTCTTTTCGGATGATTTTTTCGATGTACGCGGACACCTCATCGCGGTCATTCCAATCCTTCACATTTTCCTTGATGTTTGCCATCATATCCATCACGCTGGCATTTGCCGCGCCGTGCAGCGGTCCTTTTAGCGCGCCGACTGCCGCGGCCATGGCGGAGTAAGTGTCGGTCCGGCTGGATGAAACCACATGCGTGGTAAAAGAAGAATTGTTTCCGCCGCCGTGCTCGGCGTGTAAAATCAGCGCCAGATCCAACAGCTCTGCTTCCAATGTCGTAAACTTACCGCTGGGGCGCAGCATGTGCAAAAAATTTTGCGCGATATCAAACCCTTCTTTGGGCGGGTTGATATACAGCGGATCGCCGTGAAATTTATTCCGCATGGCCACAAACGAATAAGCGATGATTGCCGGAAATTTCGCGATCAAATTCAATGATTGCCGCACCACATTGGGAATTGAAACGTCATCCGGGTTTTCATCCAACACGTACAGCGAAAGCGCCATTTTTTGCAGGGAATTCATCACGTTGGGGCTGGTAAATTGCAAAATATTGTTGACAACGATGGGGCGCGGCAAGTGCATTTGCGGATAGAGGTTCTTTTCTAATTCCTTCAGTTCAGCGGCTGTCGGCAATTTTCCGAACATCAGCAAATAAATGGCTTCGGCAAAACCGTGGCGTTCCTCGGACTGAATATTTGCAACAATCTCCCGAATATCGATGCCGCGATAGCGCAAACTGCCTTCAACCGGTTCTAACTTGCCATCCACTTTTTTGGAGCCGATCACGCTGGAAATTTTGGTCAAACCAGCCAGCACGCCGGAGCCGTCGGCATTCCGCAAACCGCGTTTTACATCCAATTGCTTGTAAAGCGTTTTGTCGATGGCATTTGCTTTGAGAATTGTTTGTGAAATGTTAGTGATAAAGTCGTTGCTCATATCTACCGCCTCGTTGTTTAAGGGTCAATGCTTAGATGAAGAGTAATAATATAGTGTATTTTATACAAAAAAGCCATCACTCTTCGCCATGTTTTTTTATTTCGACAAACCGCTAAAAATACGAGTTTACCGCGATGCCCCGGCAAAGCTTGTCGAAATGTCATCGACAAACGTGGCGAGCCGGGTGAATCCGGGGCGGGAAATCATCGAAAAAGTTGATTCCCAAGCGGCCAGGCATACGTTTCCCGGTAAAATTCATGTTTGGCATCATTGTGGCTATTATTTCGATATGATTTTATTCTTCACTGAGTTTTACAAAAATGCCGGGAAATGAAAGCAAAAAATGATGAGAAACGAACACTCGAATTCATTTGCCGCAATGTTGGTGAAGATAATTCTTCTGTCATTCCTGTTTTTGGGATGCGCTCACAAATTCATCGTTCATCCCGGGATGGCGGAAAGCGAACGTGAAAAAGTGAAATCGATTTCAGACCATCGCAAGGGATTCACGACGATGGGCGCGACGGTTTTCCCGGTTGAGAATTTGCAGATCGCCGCTGATTCGCTGCGCTGGCATAACCCGGGCAAATCCCAGAAAGAAGCGGTTTCTACCGCAAGGGTGGAAAAGATTGAGTTCATAAGCAATTCATTAACTGAAAAACTCATGAAACCGGGGAAAACATGGCTGCAAATTTGATCACATTGGGACGCATTTTAATGGCATTCGGCGTCATTCTGATGTTCCACGGCAATTTTTTCTGGTGCGTCGCGGCCGCTGCGCTGACGCTGGTGGTGATTTACCTGGATTCGCTGGACGGCATTGTTGCCCGGCGGCGTGGCACAACCAGCGATTTCGGCGCGTTGTTCGACATCACCGGCGACCGGATTGTCGAGCACATTTACTGGATATTTTTCGCAACGGCCGGTCTGGTCAGCCTGTGGGCGCCGATTATTTTTCTCAGCCGCAGTTTTCTGGTGGATACGCTGCGGGCGGCGGCGTTTTCCAAAGCGGGCAAAACGCCTTTTGGCGAAAAAAGCATGATGCGCGCCGGCGTCACTTATTTTTTAACCGCTTCACGATTCAGCCGGGGCGTTTACGGCGCAGGAAAAGTCATTGTCTTCATTCTGTTGGGAACGCTGTTGGCAATCAGCAAGGCGCCGCAAGATGTGCTGGGAATGCTTCCGGCAACTTTTCCCACGCTGCTGGCGTCAATAAGCAATGTGCTGGTATGGATCGTCGTGGCAATGAACCTCATTCGCGGCGTGCCGGTATTGATTGATGGTCGCGGCTATCTTTTTGAAAAACAAACGGTTGAGGTAATGGAAAATGAAAACCTGGGCAGTGTTTGACGTGGATGGAACCCTGCTGCCCGGCGCGTCAATGGAAACCCTTTTCATTCGTGAATGTCGCCGTCGCCGGGTCATTCCGCTGCAAAACTGGGTACGCGCCGGGTGGGGGATTTTTAAAAATATCGCGCGGGAAGATTGGCGGATAATTGCGCGAAAAAATAAGATGTATCTCAAAAATTTGCCGGTAAAAATCGTCGCCGAAATCGCCGAACAAATTTTTGACGACGCGATTTCCCCGGCATTTTCCAAGGCCGGACAACAAAAAATGCGCGAATTGAGACAGCGCGGCTACCGCATTTTGCTGATGACCGGTTCCCCCTGTTTTTTGGCAAAAAACCTGTCCAAGCTGTTTAATTACGACGAATTGATCTGCACAAACCTGGAAATCAGCGATGATCGTTTTACCGGTAAAATTCGCGGGGGGCATCCCTTTGGCGAGATCAAGCGAGATATTTTAATACAAAAAAAAGCGACGTTGGGTATTGATTTTTTTGCTTCACAGGCGTTTGCGAATCACGAATCGGATGTGTGGCATTTAGCGCTTTTTGGCAACGCCGTGGCGGTAAACCCGGACGCCGGTTTGCGAGATATCGCCCAAATGCGCGGTTGGCGGATGGAAACCTGGGGGTAAGACTTAGACCGGATCAACAGGATGCTCAGGATAAGTTTTGTGACGATTGCTGTTTTGCGATTTTGATATGAAGTAAAACGATAGCTGTATGATTTACCTGTTCTTAGGCCAACTGTTCCCGGGCGATTTACCCGGTTAATCCCGTCTGAAAAAGTCTATTGCGTATCCACAAAAACAAACTGGGTTGAGCGGCGAAATTGGGTTTGAAACATCAATTTTTTCGGCTTATTCTGCATGATTTTTTCGATTTTCTGTTGAAAATCCTGTAAATTGATCACCGGCTGCCCATCGACTTTGGTAATAATGCTGCCGGTTTCCAGTCCGCCCAAACCGGCCGGCGCCGCGCGATCCACCTGGAAAACGTAAACGCCTTTTGTATCCAGCGGAAGATTGTAATCATACAAAATATCGCGGGTCAATTTGCGCACCTCCACGCCCAATTCGGAAAGTTGGTATTTTTCCGCGAGATCCACGCTTCGGGGGGCCGGCGTCAGCTTCAGCTTTTTATTTTTCACCGCGCCCGCCCGAACAATTTGGAGCTTCAATGTTTCTCCCACCGCTTCACGGGCAATCATTTCCCGAAAGCGGCCGAGTTCTTCATCGCGTTGAATATCCAGGGGCTTTTCCTTAAAGGAAACGATCACATCTTTCACTTTCAGACCGGCTTTATCTGCCGGTGAGTCGGGGTAAACCCGGTCGATCACGACGCCGCCGGGCGCATCGATATGCCAATAATCTTTTAATCCCGGCGTCAGCGCCTGCATGCCGATTCCAAACCAGGCTTTTCCCTGGTAAATTTCGTTCGCCAGCACCGGCGGATTTTCGATTAAGTTTGCAAACCATTCCGACGGCGCGATTTCCAGGAACCCTTTTCCGAAATCGCCAAAATCCATGGCTTCGTGAAAATTGTTTCCGAGGCTGTTTCGCAAGGTTATGCCGATTGCTTCTCCCCGCGCGGAGATGATTAATCCGCCCGCGGAGAGCGCTGTTTCGCCATTTTTGATCAAAAATTTGCGGCGGGGTTTGGTGATAACGGAATTGATGGTGTAGTTTGTAAACAATGGTTTGAAATTGTAATTTTCCCCTAATAATTCCAACAAATAAACCGGCTCTCCCACGGATATCGAATCGCTTGCGCTGAATTGCACGTAAGATAACGGTTTTTCCAATTCGCCGGAAATGCGCAAAAAAGCGACCTGCGCCTGGTCATCTTTTCCCACAAATTCGGCGTCGTATTCCGCGCCGTCGGAGAGGGTTACTTTAAAATCGCTCGGCTCCCCGGAAAAAAAGGACACGCCGTCACCGGAAAGGATGTCCAAAGAGAGCGGATAAACATCGCTGTTGACCATGACCAAACCGTCCGGGTTGACGAGCACGCCGATGCGATGTTGTATGATTTTGATGTAAGAACCGATCTTCGCCTGTGAAGAAACATTTTTATAAAACTGCACTTTGCATATTCTCGGGCGGAATTTTTCAAAAATTTCCCGCGGCGTCTGTGCCGACAGCGCAGCGCTTAACGTCAGTAAAATCAACAGTTTTTTCCAGCAATGACTAAACATGCACGCCTCGATTTTTTCATTTTTTTTTGTTTTGCAGCAGAGCAAAGTCTGCACTCCCACTTCCTACCCCGGGACAGGATTTCCACTTTTTACTGCTTACTTCCCACTTGTCTTAGGGCGTCGGTTTTTGTTTCAACACCACAAAATACGGGTGCGCATCCCGAATTAATTCCATAAACACCGGCCGGCTGCTTTCAGTGATCAGCGTTTCATAGCGCGTCTGAAAATCATCGCTGTTGAGAACTGCTTCGCCATTGATCCGCCGGATGACGTCGCCATTTCGCACATTGGACAGATCCGCCGGGCTGCCGGGTTTGATGCTGGTGACAAAAACGCCGTTAAAATCACTCATCAGTTGGGCGCGATAAATGGCCCGGGAAACATTTTTGATCACAACGCCCCACTTCTCAGCTTCATATTCCGGGGCATCATTGAAAGGCTCTTCGATGGCGCTGACCTTTAGCGTCACTTTTTTGCCATCCCGCCAAACGGTTATCCTGACTTTTTGCCGGATGGGCAGTTTGGAAATAATTTTTCGCACCGTGGGCAATTTCTCTTTATAAACTGCGTTTACCGGAACGTCGCCGATTTGTTGA
>CAYVDX010000219.1:0-6332 GCA_964450485.1 uncultured Calditrichaceae bacterium | reverse complement strand
GTCTTTTAACCAAATGTCCGACACCCTGATCGCCAACATGGAGGAACTCAAAAAAACCGATCAGCTTCGCCGTGATTTGATCGCCAATGTTTCCCATGATTTGCGCAGCCCGTTGGCCTCGATCAAGGGCTATTTGGAAACGCTGCAAATCAAGGAAGACACGCTCAGCCGGGCGGAGCGCCAGGAATATTTGGACACGCTGCTGCACGTGACCGGCTCGCTGAATCATCTCGTCGAACAACTGTTTGAGCTTTCCCGGCTGGACGCCATGCAAATTCAACCGGAAATGGAACCCTTCTCCATTGCGGATTTGGTGCAGGATGTGCTGATGAAATTCAAAGTGACTGCCGGGCAAAAAAGCATTCAATTAGACGCCGAAGTGCCGGAACGCCTGCCCCAGGTTTATGCGGATATCGGGCTGATCGAGCGGGCGCTTTCCAATTTGATTGATAATGCTATCTGCTACACGCCGGAGAACGGCACTGTGAAGATCGAGATTGTCAAAGCCAAAAACCACATCCATGTGCAAATTTCCGACACCGGCGTAGGCATTGATGAAAAAGAATTGCCGCTGATTTTTGACAGATTTTACCGAGTGGAAAAGAGCCGCGCCCGTTCCCGCGGCGGCGCGGGGTTGGGATTGGCGATCACCAAAAAAATTATCGAGCTGCACAACAGCGCCATCAACGTGACCAGCCGGCGCAATGTCGGCACGACCTTTTCCTTTGATTTAGCGACGTTTCAACCCGCTTAAAGTAATACTAATTTGATGTTATAATGTCTTGATGTTCCGTTCTCGTCTTCCCGGCTTACCGGGAGAGATTTAGAGGGGGGGGCAATCAAAACATCAAGACACGCTCAAATCAAAACAGTATTAGCACGCCATCCTATCGACCTCATTATGTCCTCGTCCAGCCCCGCGTCTCACAGGCTTCACGCGAACCGCGGGCGGACTAAAGTCCACGCTCTTTTTGAATATTTCTCCATGATCCTGTTAGAAACGCGTGAACAACGGTGATAATTCCGTGACGGCCGCCGCTTAGATTACCCTCGATTCAAAGTCATCAAGTAGGTACATCAAACCAAACCAAAATCGCCGGGCGTGATGCAACACGCGGCAAAAAACAATTCATTTGACTGTCGCCAAATGCGTTGCATCCCGGGAAAACCCACAGGAGGAACAAATATGTTCAAGAAGTCTTTGTTAATCAGTGCAGTAACCGCCGCGCTGCTGTTTGCGGCGGCGTGCAGCGATGATTCCACCAGCCCCGACAACAGCCGCATGTTTACAATTTCGATTTCCAATATCTCGACGTCGTTTGGAATTATGTCCAGCGGCGTGTTCAATACGCCGGTTGGCGCGGGAGCGCCGGGGCCCGTTACCCCGGGCGGCGCTTATGAGTTTAATTTTAGCGCGGCGCCCGGTTCAAAACTCTCATTTGCCACGATGTTTGTGCAGTCAAATGATCTTTTTTTCGCCCCGGGCGAGGCGGGTATTGATCTGTTCGACGCCGCGGGGAATCCCGTAACCGGCGACATCACGTCGCAAATCCAGCTTTGGGACGCCGGCGTCGAAGCCAACGAAGTGCCCGGCGTGGGTCAAAACCAGGCGCCCCGTCAGACAGCCGGCAACACCGGCGCGGCGGATCCCGACAATACCGTGCGGTTGGTGAACGACGGCTTCAACTATCCCGACGTCAGCGACGCCATCAAGGTGACGCTGACCAATACCGGCGGAACGGATTTTACCCTGCGGATTGATGATGTCGGGTCCGGGTTTGAATTCTATACCAGCGGTGTTTTCAACACGCCGGTTGGCGCCTCAGGCCCCGGCCCGATACTTCCGGGTGACGCTTATGAATTCAGCCTCGATGCATCCCCGGGGGCAAAATTGTCTTTTGCCACCATGTTCGTGCAATCCAACGACTTTTTTTATGCGCCGGACGAAGGCGGCATTGATCTGTTTGACGCCAGCGGCAACCCGATTTCCGGCGACGTTACTTCGCAAATCATGCTTTGGGATGCCGGAACGGAAATTGATCAGGAGCCGGGGTTGGGCGCGGATCAGGCCCCGCGTCAGGCAGCCGGCAACACCGGCGCGGCGGATCCCGACAATACCGTGCGTTTAGCCGCGGATACGTTTGGCAATCTCCCCGCTGTTAGCGATGTCATCAAGGTAACGATTACCAACACGTCGGCGACCGGCTTTACCGTGCGAATCGAAAATGTTTCCACTGCCACAACGTTGACGACCTCCGATGGCGCTACCCACGCCGTGCCAATGGCGCCCGGGGTTTGGGTTTTGCATACTAGCGACGCCCCTTTGTTTAGCGTCGGACAGCCAGATCGCGGCGAAGGCTTGGAAGGCGTTGCCGAAGATGGCGCAGCCGGAGATTTGGGCGCCAACCTGGCGGGACGCACCGGTGTAACCACAGTGCTCGCGCCCGGGGTTTGGGCGGTGCACATGGAAGACGGCCCGTTTTTCACCGCGGGTCAGGCTGATCGCGGCGAAGGCTTGGAAGGCGTTGCCGAAGACGGCAACCCGGCTGATTTGGCAGCTTCCATCGCCAGTCAATCCGGTTTGAATACGCCCTTTTCACCGGGCATTTGGGTGGTGGATGACAACCCCGCGCCCATTTTCAGCGCCGGTCAGGCCGATCGCGGGGAAGGCTTGGAGAGCATTGCCGAAGATGGCGATCCGTCTTCACTCAGCGCCGCGCTTGGCGCAAAATCGGACATCGACGCGGTAGGCGTTTTTAACACGCCGGAAGGCGCGGCTGCCCCCGCGCCCATCGGACCCACCGGCGAATATCGCTTTACGGTTACCGCGGAGCCGGGGCAAAACCTGTCTTTTGCGCTGATGTTCATCCAATCAAATGATCTGTTTCTTGCACCCGGCGAGGCGGGAATCCCCCTGTTTGACGCCAGCGGAAATGCGACGTCCGGCGATGTAACCGCGCAAGTGATGCTTTGGGACGCCGGCACCGAAGTCAACGAAGCGCCGGGCATCGGTCTAAATCAAGCGCCCCGGCAAACCGGCGCAAACACCGGTCCCGCGGAAAACGGCGTGGTTCAGCTCGTCAACGACGGCTTTTCATATCCGGCAATTAACTCAATTTTACGGGTAACGATCACGCCGCGGTAAACGCTGTAAATCCTGCTTAATCTTCCTCACCCCTCAAGCGGGACGACTGATTTTACGGTCGTCCCGCTTTTTAATGCGTTATTTGGATTAGCAATCACCTTCCAACTCTAATTCGTGATGCGTAAAGCTGTAAACAGCGGATTACTTTGTTACATTTTAATCCCACCCGTCGTTAAAAATACAAGTGAATAATTTTTCAGCCAACTTTAGTCAACTTTTCAATAATTGACAATAGCATCATATTTAGGAGATGCAATGCCTGAACGATTGAACCGTTAATAACGCTATATTCCGGATAAATGGTAGTTTCTTCTCGCTCTTACGAAACATAAACGCTTGTGTGTTTTGCCGGTGGTAAGTGTGGGAAATCCCCCAACAGGCAACGTCCACAAGCGCGTTCGCTAAAAAAAGCATGAAAAATTCCACGGTATCACCAATAAAAATAATTAATTGAAGAACTCATCACATAAGCGGGGATTTATGGCACGACTTTTGATTTTTTCCTTTTCCAGCAGGAGAATAACAGTATATTAACGTCATTTTAATCCGGATATTTAGTGAAACGATAAAATAAAAAATCATCATTATCAAGCAAGACATGGAAATGTTCAACCAAACAATGAGGAGTGGTAAAATGAGCTACAAGTTAGTAAAGTATTTTAGTTTATTAATGATCGCATTGGTAGTTGCAAGTTGCGGCAGTTCAAAAAATACGATCGAGCAAAACCGCGTTACGCAATTGGAACGTGAGTTGCAGGCAAAAGATCAAATGCTCAACGAAATGAAGACTGACTTGAACCGGAAAGATGAAATATTGAATTCAAAACAGTCGGAGTTGCAGAAAAAGGACGCGGAGTTATCTGCCGCCGAGCGGAAATTAAGAGAATCGATGAATACTACCAATATGAGTACCAATACCGGCAGCAGTGATGCGTTGCCGCCCAATGCCAAGCCGGGAAATTGCTACACAAAAGTCTGGGTGCCGGCAACCTATAGAACCGTCACCAAAAAAGTGGTTGACCGGGAATCCGCTGAGCGCCTTGAGGTGATTCCGGCAACATACCGCTGGGTGGAAAAAAAGGTGCTTGTTAAGGAAGGTTACAAGCGGTTGGAAGTTGTGCCGGCAACCTACGAATGGACGACCGAAAGTATCCTGGTCAAACCGGCGTCTAAAAAGAGTGTATATGTTCCCGCAAAGTATGAAACGGTTACGGAAAAAATTCTGGAAACGCCGGCGCACACGATGTGGAAAAAAGGTCACGGCGCGATTGAGAAAGTGGACAATGCCACCGGCGAAATTATGTGCCTGATCGAAGTGCCTGCGAAGTACAAATATGTTACCAAGCGCGTTCTGAAAACGCCGGCCGGCACTCGAGAAATCGATATCCCTGCGGAGTATAAAACGGTGAGAAAACGCGTAGTAAAAACCCCGGCGACGACCCGGGAGATTAACGTTCCTGCTGAGTATAAATATGTAAAAGTTCGCGAAGTTGTCACCCCGGAAAAAGTGAAGCATATTCCCATTCCCGAAACCTACAAAACAGTAACCACACGGGAAAAAGTCACCGATGACCGGGTGGAATGGCGTCCGGTGCTTTGCGAGGTAAACATGACCCGCGACGTTGTGATGGATTTACAACGCGCCCTGAAGAAAAACAATTTTCATCCCGGTCCCATCGACGGCGTTTATGGGTATCAAACCCGTAAGGCGGTGATTGCCTATCAAAAAGCCAAGGGATTGGCCAGCGGCGGTCTAACCAAGGAAACGCTGGATAAATTGGGCGTCAGCGTAAATAAATTCTCGAGAAATTAATAATCGCGAATCCGCGATCAACATGAGTATATTTTATATGTGGCGTGGGAGAGGGCTTTGTCTCCTTTCAGCAAAAAGCCGGTGGTCTGTAAAGATCACCGGCTTTTTTTAGAATAGTTTCAGATAGGTGTCGCGGTCGTAAATCATCGAGCTGATTTTGTGGAAGTTGGAGAGAAAATTATCGCGCACCACTTCCGCGAAGGGATTGTAGCGGTAAAAATCCTGGAAAAGTTCCATGCTATCGTTTGACGCCACCCGGGAAATCCAGTTCATTTTATCCAGATTTGCCATCACCAGCGAAAGCTTGTCGATTTGCATGTAGTGAAACGTGCGCCCCAAATGGTGAATCAGGCTGAGGTTGTAAGCCATCAATTTGTCGTGCTCTTCCGGCGTCATGCTGATTACCTGCAACTGCATTTTATAGAACAAATCCACCAAATAGCGATACTTACGAAATGGGATTCGCCCGGGGCATAGCGTAATGGTCTGCCCGGCAATGCCTTCCGCGCCGGAATCCGGTCCGAAAAGCGGGTGGCTGGCCACATAGTGCACATTCTCCGGCAGATGATCGCGGAACCATGCTTCCACCGCAATTTTCACCGAAGCGCAGTCGATCACCGTGACGCCGGGGCGAAATTTTTCAGCATTTTCTTTCAAAAAACCGGCGATTTCCCGGATGGGGATGGTCAAAAAGATCACATCCGCTTGCAAGCATTTATCCAATGACGCCCATTTGCCCGTTTGGGCAACGTCCGGTTTTCGCGAAATATCCGCGTCATAAAATTTTACCGGCACAAATTTGCTGAGATGTTTGCCCCAAAAGCCGCCGAATCGCCCCGCTCCGATCACAGAAAACGTTGGTTGTGAGTTAAATTCTTTTTTCATGGTAAAATGGTTCGCTTCGCTGTTTCGATTTTATTGGAATTTAATTGCCCAATTCTTAACTTGTTTACTAAAAATAAATAATTTAATGGATTTACGAGCGATTCACAACGCGATTCGCATGATCCCCGAAAAGTCACAGGAATAGCCGTTCGCCCCTCAAAATGAACAAACCGCTTTCAAATATATTTGCGCAATATAAAGCCGCCTACCTCGGGCATCCAAAAGAAATATGGACGCTGGCGATCCTGACCTTCATCAATCGTTCCGGCACAATGGTACTGCCGTTTCTCACGGTTTACCTGACCACGGTGTTGGAATTTTCCCTGAAAGAAGCGGGGATATTGGCCGGCGCATTTGGTTTTGGCTCATTTGCCGGTTCTTACCTTGGGGGACGGCTTTCCGATCGTTTCAGCGCCAATGTTGTGATCATCAACAGCCTGTTTTTTAGCGGCGTGCTATTCATCCTGCTGCAATTTGCGGCTGCTTTTT
>CAYVDX010000218.1:0-6341 GCA_964450485.1 uncultured Calditrichaceae bacterium | reverse complement strand
CCCGGCTTGCCCCTTTTTGGGGCGTGCTTTGAGCGGGAATCCATATTCTTTTCGTGATAGATTCCCGATAAAAACGTTCGGAAATGACAAAACCTCACATTGCCGGGCATAGCTCCGCCCCGTCAGTTACAGGCTTCTCAAAAAAACCTGCACGAGGGGCAACCGTAAAAAAATATTATATCACAACCGGACCCAATCAAAGCAGTGGTCGTATTTCAGCTAAACTCGTTTTTTTTGTTCAACTGAATATAGCTATCTCGATAGCTTTTTGACAAATGTCGTGGAGATTTTTCTGTATTTTTAAACTCACTCTTGTGATAAACAGAACAAAACAATCTATCATGAAAAATCAATCCTTTTTTAAAAGGAATTCCTTTTCCCAAAGCGAGTTTTTTAGATAGGCGATTGACACATAGGATTATATGGAAGATTTCTCCTCACCGCTTACTTCTTCCTTGATCGGTCGTGACCATTTCCGAACATAACTCGATTATTATTCTCGGTATTTTTTGTCACAACTTTAACGAAAAATGATTTCTAAATGCTGCCTTGTTAAGGCCAGCAAGATAGTACTGTGCCTGGATAAATTTTGTGATACCACTCACGCGAAATCCTATAAAACCTGTGAAAATCGAGTTGGCGTCACTCACAAACGGTTGTAAAAGGGAGCTAATAAAAGAATAAATTTCCTTACATGCAACACTTTGTTTCAATTTTTAAAATTTAATAAAAAATCGCCAACCCGGCTCCGGATTGGCGATGTAAAAAAAAACGTCGTTGCGTGCTTCTTTCGATGTTTATGCAACCGTAGCGGAAAGGCTCTCTTTTACGGAAAGTCTTTGCTGATACCAATCGATGGTGCGCTTAAGACCTTCTTCAAAAAGGACGCTCGGCTCGTAATGAAGCGTGGATTTCAGGCGGGAAATGTCCGCGAAGGAATGCTTGATGTCCCCGGGACGCGGTTCCGTATAAATCGGCTTGATGTCCTTGCCTAAAATTCTGTTGATGGCGGCGACCAATTCATTCAGCGTGGTGCGTTCGTGTACCGCGGAGTTCATTACCACGCCGGCCGGGCAATCCACTTCGGTGGCGCGAATATTGACTTCGATGGTATTTTGAATGTAGGTAAAATCGCGGCTTTGCTCGCCGTCGCCGTAAATCACCGGCGATTTGTCTTGCAAAATCGCCGTGACAAACTTGGGGATGACCGCGGAGTATTGCGAATTGGGGTTCTGCCGGGGACCGAAAACGTTGAAATAGCGCAACGCCACGGTATGCAAGCCATAAATGCCGGCAAAAACCTGGCAATATTTTTCCCCCGCTAATTTTGAAACAGCATACGGAGAAAGCGGATTTGGCGTCATTTCCTCGTGCTTTGGCAACGATGGACTGTCGCCATAAACAGAAGAAGATGAAGCAAAAACAACCCGTTGCACACGTGCGTCCCTGGCGGCGTGCAACACATTTAATGTGCCGGCGACATTGACTTCGTTTGATGAAATCGGGTCGCTGATGGAACGGGGAACCGACGGCAACGCCGCCTGATGCAACACAAAATCCATTCCGTCAACCGATTCGCGCACATTGTGATAATTACGCAGATCTCCTTCAACAACCTCAATTTTATCCGCGAATTCAGCCAAATTTTCACGTGCGCCGGTTGAAAAATTGTCCAATATCCGAACCTGGTGACCTTTTTTCAGCAAATCCTCGGCGATATTCGATCCAATAAACCCCGCACCTCCGGTGATTAAATATTTCATCCCTAAAACCTCGTCATGTTGTAAATTAATAGATAGTTAGTTCGCTTTAAATACGATTAGTAACATGAATATTATCGACTGATTGATCCTGCTAAATTAGCCTGTTTTGCTTCTTTGTTTATTTTCTCCACATTGATTCGATCCACAACAAAGCTGGCGGATTGGTGCACGCCGTTCACTAAAATAGCCACGCGCCATTCGCCGCGAATTTCCCGCAGATACCCGCGAATCCCTGCCAATGGCCCGTTTTTCACTTCCACATAATCTCCGATTTTTAAATATTGTTCCGATTTTACGGTATCGGTATTTTCGATGATTCGCTTTAATTGATCGATCTCCCAGTCAGGGATTCTCGCCGGTTCTCCGCCAAAACCGACCAGACGCACCACCCCATCGGTTTGCAACGCATAAATTTTGTTTTTTAATTCGATATTGAGAAAAACATAGCTGTTGAACAATGGCACTTCCACCCACTTCCGGCGGTCTTTCCATTGGCGGAGCTGTTTGGTCAGCGGCAAAAACGATTCTATATCTTTCTCTATTAGCTTGTCATAAACTTTTTTCTCATGGCGCGCACGTGTGTAAATTGCAAACCAGGACATTCAGTCAGCCTTTCCTTTTTATTAAAATTTACATTTGCGACGAACCGCACATATATGTAAATGAATTCTCAGGCAGAATCAAGTGATAATTTATTCAAAGCGCCCATCGATTTAATTGATTTATCGCACCAATTACGCTTCCCATTGCCAAACGAACCATTCAAAACCAACAAATATTATGATTCGTTATTTTCAGCCGCTTCTGTCATAAAATTATCAATCACTTCATTCAATGACGCATTATCGGGATCCAGTTCGCTGGCTTTGCTGAAACACTGGTTGGCTTCGTCTTTCCGCCCGCATTCGAGATACAGGCTGCCTAAAAGAAAATAGCCGTCTGCATCGCCGGGAAATTCCCGGATATATTGAACAAGCTCCTTGACTGCTTTATCAAAATGTTCGTGCGCCAGCAAAATATCGACATACGCCTTGCGAAGCTCCGGCGTTTTTTGGAATGTCGTCGGATACTCTGTTTTCAGCGCGTTTAGTTTGTCTTCATCTTTCCGGGCGACATAAATTTTGGCTAAATATACCAACGCTTCTTCCGCGTCCGGATTCTCGGCGAGCGTCCCCAAATAAAGTTCTTCCGCCGCGTCAAATTCTTTTTGAAAAAACAAAACGCTTCCCAATCCCAGGCGCGCGGAGACATCATCAGGTTTCTCCATCAAATACGATTCAAATAATAAACGAGCGTTTTCGAATTCTCCCTGGTTGATCATTTGAAACGCCAAATACACTTCCGGCGTGTCCAACAGGGGTAGCCAGTCCCGCAGGTATTGATTTTCCGGTTGATATTCCAAGGCTTTCGCTATCAGCGTCTTAGCCGAGTCATAATCGCCGTTTTCAATGTAGAGATTGGCCAACTTTTGATACGCTTCGATGTCTTCTGGATATTTTTGCAACATTTTTATCAGAATCCGGCAAGCGTCTTCAAAATTTTCCCTTGCTAAATACGCATCGGCCAGGTTTTTCATGTGGTCGGGATGCGCATCGGCGCCGGCGACAGCTTTTTTAAAATATCCAATCGCTCCTTCAGGATCACCGTTTGCCCATGCGTTTATCCCTTTTTCGTTGAATACGACCCGGTCGTTGGGAAATTTTTTCGCAAAATCATCGAAAGCCGCCCGATAAGCGTCTTCCGGGCCGGTCGATTGCAGAAAATCAATTAAAAGCCCCCACAACGGACGCGAAGCGGGCAATGCTTCGAGGCCTTTCCGCAACATTGCCGGTATTTCGCCGGATCGTCCCGACTGCTCTAAAATCTGCATCATTTTCGGATAAACATCCTCTGTCTCCGGGGAAGTTCGGATGACGTCGTTCAATATCTTCAACGCGTCGTCCGGCTTGTTTTGCATCAACAGCATTTCCGCGCTATTGATTGCTCCGGCAATTAGCGTCGGATCGACTTGCCAGGCGGCTAAAAACTCTGCGGCCGCTTTTTCCGGCTGCGCCAGCGTTTGCAGAATTTCGCCTTTTAGCAGATAGGCCGCTGCAAAATTAGGATTTAAACTCAGCACACTGTTTAACACATTCAGCGCGCTTTCGGTTTCGCCGCTGCGGAATGCGCATTCTGCCGCGGAATAAAGCGCCGGCAAATGCCCGGTGGATTGATAAATTGCCTGAAATCGCTCCCGCGCATCGGAGAAATTTCCGGTTTTCAAAAATTTGCGGGCGTCTTCCATTTGCCCGGCCAATGCAGTGCTTTGCCGTTTGACCGGCTGCGTTTTCAAAACCCGGATTCGTTCTAATGCTTTCGCCGCCGCTTGATCCCAACTCCAATTTGCCCGGGCGTCTTTACTGGCTTTTTCGCCCAATTTTTTGAGCAACGCCGGTTCGTTCCGCGCTTTTTTCATTTGTGAAATCAATTCGGAAACATCCGGTTCCAAAATGTAGGGAACCGCGACCGTTTCCCGTTCGCCGATTTTTGCTTCCGGCAAATAAGCTTTTCCAGCGTTGATAAAAAGGCTGTTGCTGTCATCACAAAAATCGAGGCAGGCGCCGCCGCGGGGAACAATCGGCGGAATGCCGCAAGCCATTGCCTCCAAAATCGGCAAACCGAATCCTTCCCCGCGATAGGGATGCACCAGCGCGTCACACGCGGTGTACAGACCGATCAACTGACGCTCCGGCAGCACGTCGTCGATGTATTCGATCTCCGGCGCACGCGGATCATTCTGGATTTCCTTGACTTTGTCGGCAAAATTTCTGCCTTTATAAAATGAATCCTTGCAAATGTCTTTGATCACCAGGCAAACATCGTCGTCCCGGGTAAACGTTTTCAGATACGCTTCCAAAAGCAGGTCGATGCCCTTGCGATAAATTGTTCCGCCAACGAACAGCAGTTTCAGCGATTTCCGCGTTTTTAACGGATACGGCTTTACGCCCGGATGAAATTTTTTGGGATCAATGCCATTGGGAATCACAAACACCTTTTCGGCGGGAATGCCGTCGCGCACGTAAACGTTTCGCACAAAATTGCTGGGAACCCACACTTCATCCACCTGCTCGGTAAACACGCGTACCCATTCTTTGGGGGTGCTGCCAAATTCCCACGGCTGGATGACGACCCAATGCCCTGCTTTCGGCGCGGATAAATTTGGCGGCCACTGGTGACGAATATGCACATCGACATTTTTCAGCCGCCGCTTCACGGCCTTGCGCAGCTTTGCAAAACAGCTGCCGGGCTTTGGTTTGTATTGATCCGGCTCAAAGGGGACCGCCGAAAGTTTTACGCCGCTTTCCAGCAATCGCGCGGAAATCTCCCGGTTGATCAACGCAAATGAATGGTAAACAAATTGTGAGCCTTCCCATTTTACGGCGCATTCCGCTGGTTGGGGCAATGCCGGCAATTGGACTGCGGGAGGCGCCGCTGCAACTGTTTTTACCGCTTTTTCTTCGGGGACGGGCTGTGATTTTCCTCCGTCCAGTTCCTTTTCGATTTGCTGCAAACGGCGCAAGGCTACCAAGGCAACTGCTTTATTGCTGTATTTTTCGATAACATCTTTCCGCGCTTTTCGCCCGACAGCTTTTGCAGCCTGTGGATCTTCAAAAACTTCCCGCATCAGCTTTTTCAGATGATGTTTACTCGGCTGCGCCCAACGATGACCGAGATAAAAAGGAATCTCCATTTTTTTGATTTTCACTAACTTCTCAACACGAATCAAAAAAGAATTTTCATCATTCATAAATTCCGTGTTGCCGCTCCAGTTCGTGCCGATAACCGGCAGTTCCATTGCCATCGCTTCCATGTACGGACGTCCCCATCCTTCCCCACGTGAGGGGAGCACAAAAGCATCGGCGGCTTTGTAAAGTTGCAGCATTTCCCGAAAGGGGAGCTGCCGGGGCATTAATTCGAATCGCGGCAGCTTCTTGCGGTCATAGCCATTTCGTTGAATCAATTCATCAATTTTTGCGCGCAAAATTTCTTCGGTATCGCTGTCATAATGACCCAGCAGATACGTTCGTAGATACAAACAGACGTCATCCTGGTTGGAAAATGCCTCAAAATAGGCTTTTAACAGCACATCCCAGCCTTTCCGCTCGGTCCATTCAAAAATCGACAAAAAGTTGAAGCCGGCCCGGTTCGGCAACTCTAGCGGCTCGATGATATCCGGGTTAAAAACCGCTGTATCGATACCTTCCGGAACGACGAACAATTTCCGCGGATCGATACCCGCTTTTGAAAATGTTTCCACGTTAAAATGGCTGGGCACCCAGATTTCGTCCATCCGGTTGCACGGCTCAATCCATATTTTAGGCACGCTATCCGTTTCAAACATAGTCCGCCCAATGTTGTAACGCGCCTGTTTTGAATACCCCAGGCTATGCCCCGGCTGATGGGAAATAAAGATAAAATCATTTGGGACATTGAGGGTACCGGCCCGGGGCGAATTACCCGCAAGGCGAAAAAGAATTTCTTTCCAGTGTGGAGGCATCGCTTTCACAAAATCTTCTGAATAGACCGGGTTGGTGTGCA
>CAYVDX010000217.1:0-6343 GCA_964450485.1 uncultured Calditrichaceae bacterium | reverse complement strand
CAGGGTGGGGGCGTAATGAAATACCTGAAAACCTCAAGGGCTTTAGCCCTTTTGGACCGTAGCGCGTAACATGAGATCCTTAAATGACTAAGCTTATGGCTTAACCAATAAATAACCGGCCATCTCCAGGTGCAAGGCCGAGCAGAATTCCGTGCAATAGAACGGAAAAACACCGGAGCGATCCGCCGTGAATTCGACAGTTTGAGTTTCGCCGGGCTCAACGCTAAGGTTTATGTTGTAAAAAGGCAAACCAAACCCGTGGGTGGCGTCTTTGGCGCGTTCAATATTGGTCAGGTGCCAGATCACTTTGTCGCCTTTGTTGATCCGGACATGCTCCGGGGTGTAGTGGCTGCGCACAGCGCTCATCCAGATTTCAACCTTATTGCCGGTTCTTTTTACGCGTTCTTTTCCCGGCAGAATGCCGTTGGGATCCTTTGACTGGGTGCCGGGATTCCAGCCGATTTCCGGGTACACATCCCAGGCTTTGATTTTATCGGCTTTAATCATCTGCGCATAGTGAGGCTCTCCGATACCAACCGGCATATCGTATAGCAATTGCATGGGACCGTCCGGGTTGGAAACGTCAACCAACTGGAAATTTTGGGGAAGCAACGGCCCGACATCGTTAAACCGGTCGATGGCCCATTTATTCAAGGATACCAAATATTTACCATCCGGATGAACGTTATCACCTTCGGCCATGGCAAGATGTCCGACATTGTAATGTACGGAAACTTTATCTATTAATGTCCAGGGTTCTTTATCATTTTTATCCGCCCAGGGACCGCCGAGCGTCCAACGCGCTACCTTGCTTTCCAAAAACAGGCTGGTGTACGCGAAACCGTTTGGATCAAACTGGGTGTGCAAAGGCCCTAACCCCAATTCGATTTGTTTTTCCAGCACCGTATCAAAATCGATGATTGGCACACCGTAGTCATCCCTGCCGGTAAAATTGCCGTCTTCGATCGCCTTTTTGATCTTTGTGAAATTAAAAATGGTGACATGCGGATCCAGTTTTCCGGAGATCACCAGGTAATTTCCGTCCGGGGAAACGTCCACGCCGTGGGGGCTTTTGGGTTCCGGCACAAAATGGAGCAAGCCTTCTTTAACCGAGGTTTTCAGGGGAATTACCTTGAACCCGTTTACGTTAATCGTTTTACCGGATTTTGCTGCGGCAACGGCTTTTTTGAGTTCAATAACATGGAGATAGTCCATATCCCGCTGGGAAGCGCCCGCTTCAAACGGCGGGTTGCCTTCTTCCACGCCGCCCGTGCTCATTTCGGTGTTAAATGAGTTTAGAAAAATCCAGCCGTCGCTGACCAGCTTTCCGGCGTCGGAGAGGTCTTGCCAATACGGCGGAAGTTCCATGGCAAACGATTGACTTTTATCGATGCGTCCTTTTTTGCGATCGAATTTCCAGAAAGTAATCATCCCGCGATATTTTTCTTTGTACTTATCCAGCGAAGCATATTTCGCGCCCAGGGGCGTGGCATACTGACCGCCTTCGAGAATCCAGTCAGTGTTGGGCGTTACAAACGTGCCGCCATGATCGCTCAACGAGATCGGGTTGTTGACGATCTGTTTCGTTTCAAAATCCCGCAGGTCGATCACCGCAACCCGGGAATTTGCTTTGTCATTGATAAACAGAAACTGTCCGTCATAATCGCCGCCCGTTTCAGATAGCGCCGGGTGATGGCTGTCGCCCCAGGTGAGTTGCTTTCCGGGGACGCTGCCGGCTTTCAAAATCGCTTTTGTTTCATCGGAAAAGCCCCATCCCTGCCAGGGCTCCGGGGTAAAAACGCCGATGACCTTCAGCAAGCGCATGGAAGGCACGCCGATTACCAACACCTGCCCGGAATGTCCGCCGGAACCGAACAGCAGATAGTCGTCGTATTTTCCGGTTGGCGTGTACGTTTTCGCTGCCGCCAGCAAGTCGGCCGGCGTCAAGCCCCGCGCTTTGGCAATGGCTTGCACATCTCCGCCGGCATTCACTTGTTCGGCCGACGGTTGGTTGTTGCTGCACATGACCAGAAATAGCATCACGCCGACAATCGAAGCAGCCGAAATCCATTTGTAAACATTTGTTTTTTTCATAATGATATCCTTTAAATTAGTTCATTGGAATTAGTTAATTAATAAAAATTCCCTTCAAAAAGTCTCCCATAAAAACTGAAATCAGAACCTCTCCCAAACTTCCGTGGTTCAGGTGTTCGCAAAATAATTCATACCATATAATGCCTCCTTATTTTTCACAACTGATCAGTTTTAGTCCTTTGCGATCTATTTATTAAGCGATTATGAAGTCGTTTTTTGACAGCGATTCAGGCATCAGCATCCTTTTTTAAGGTCGGATAGGCGAATATTCCCGTCTTTCAGCCGCCTGGCAATGTTTGATAGCGTTGTTTGTTGAAATGTATTTTCTAATTGCGAGCGAATGAGTTTCCATTCGTCATGCAAAATACACGGCTTGTCGCTGCCGCAATCCGGCAATCCCAAAATACATTCCCGGAATATTGTCTTTCCTTCAATCGCCGTGATAATTTCAATTAAATGTATTTTATCCGATGCCCTGCCAAGCGCAACCCCCCCAATGGGCCCGCGGTGAGATGTGGTTATATTGTTTTGGGTTAACACCTGCAAAATTTTCGTTAGAAATGGGTAAGAGATATTCAAATCCTTGGCAATCCGGTGAATCGAAACATATTCTTGTTTTTTTTGCCTGGCTAAATAAGACGCCGCTTGAATCGCATAAACACAGGCTTTAGAGAGTAGCATTTTTCAAGTTCCGCAACAAAGGGTTTAGGAGTATTTTGTCTTTTTTATATGTACATATCTACTTTTGTCTTTACTAAATAAAAATAGTAACACCTTTTTTTGTTTCTCCGGTAACAAAATCTTTCGATGTCACTCATTACAAAATATCTGCCAGTTTTAAAAAAGCATATAAGTTGATTATTATAACACGTTTATCAAATGAGTTGCTTGCGCGTTATTGATGCCACGGAATATGCGTGCGTCAATTCATATAATTTCAATAACTTGCTGATTATTAATCGCTTAGAAATGGGGCGTAAATGTGGCGGTTAGAAAAAATGTGGCATGTTTTTATTTGGGGGCATTCACGGTTTTAGGTGGTTTTCATCGGTTGGCGAAGGCGTTTCATGAGGGATTTTGCAAGGAATTGCCATCGTCGTTATGTCGTATTCGGTGTATTCATACTTCGCAAATAGCTGATCAGATCATCCCGGCTCAAAAGACCTGCGAGCCGGTTGCCATCCAGCACCGGCAACTGGTTTACACCGTCTCTGTCCATTGCTTCCAGGGCGTTCCACAGTTCCATTTCCGGCGTGACGGTTTTGAATTTTGCGGTGGGAATCATCACATCGCCGACCATTGTTTCCGGCCAGCTTTCCCGGGGGATTTCTCGCAATCGATGCAAAGTGAGCATCCCCACGGGGAGATCGTTTTGCATCACCATGACCGTCCGCCGGCCTTCGCCGAGAACGTGGTGGGTCATCACATCGGCGATGGACATATCCGCCGGGACGACGGCGAAATTCGGATTCATGGCTTCGGCAACTTTGTGACCGGCAAGGGCCGCGCGAATTTCCTGCTGCTGAACCTGCGCCGAGGCTGCGTTGTCCAAAAACCAGCCGATGAAAATGATCCACAAGCCGTTGCCGATATTTCCGTTAAAAATTTGAACCGCGCCTAAATAAATGAAAATAAACGCAAACACCCGCCCGACCGTGGCGGCGACGCGTGTGGCTTTGCGGATGTCGTGGGTCATTCCCCAGACAATGGCGCGAAAAACCCTGCCGCCGTCCAGCGGAAAGCCGGGAACCAGGTTAAAAATTGCCAGCACCAGGTTGATGTAGCTCAGATATTTTACCAATGCCGCCAGCGGTTCGCTGAACGCCGCCAGCGGTTCCAGAAAATAAAACAAACCGCCCAGCGCGAAGCTGACCAACGGCCCTGCGATGGCAATCCAAAATTCCGCCCAGGCGTTGCGCGGTTCATTGGCGATTTGGGCGACGCCGCCAAATAAAAAAAGCGTGATGCTGCGCACCGGCAGCTTAAATTGCAGCGCCACGAATGAATGCCCCAATTCGTGCAGCAGTACGCTGACAAAAAGCATCAACGAAGTGATTGCGCCCATTGCCCAATAAAGCCCGGTGGACCAGCCCTTAAATTCAACCGGAAAATAGCTGACGGCCAGCATCCAGGTGAGGATGGCAAAGATAAAAAACCAGGAATAATCCAGCCCAACGGGAATGCCCATGATCTTGCCGATACGAATATTTTGCCGAAACTTGATTCCTCCTGATCTACGAAAGCCGGGCGCGGATTTTTGGCAACGCTTTCTCGGTTGCTTCGACGCCGGCTTTTACACAATTTTCAATCTTTGAAATATCGAAGGTTACGATGGTTTCTCCAAAATCCGGGTGGATAATTAGATCCGCGTTTTTTAAAAAATGATGTTTGTTGGATTGCCCGCTGAGTTCGATGGCCCGCAAAAAGGCGTCGAAGCCGTTGCTGATTTCGTCGCGCGGCCCGGTTTGATCCACGTCCACGGCGATGACCAAATCAACATCCATATTCCTGACAATGTCCGCCGGTACCACATCCACGATTGCGCCGTCCACCAGCAACATATTTTGGTGCGAAACCGGCGGAAAAAAGCCGGGAATGGCTGAACTTGCTTGCAGGGCAATTGCCGCCGGTCCCTCTTTGAAGACCATTTTTTTGCCGCTCAACAAATCGACCGCAACGATGGCAAGGGGCAAAATGGCGTCTTCAATTTTCTTGTCCAGGGTGAGTTTTTCCAGCGCTTCTTTTGCTAAATCTTCCGGGAGGACGCTCCAACCGGAAACCGTGTCTAAAATAAATCGCTCGATGTTGATAAATTGCTGGAGTTTTCCCAGGAAGGAATCCGGGTCATCGCTCGGTTCTTTTAAACGTTCGGGAATGGCGTCGTCGATTTCGTGCAAAAGTTCGGTCAAACGCTTGCCGCCGTACTCGGGATTCAGCGTGTACGCCGCGCCGACAATCGCGCCCATGCTGCTGCCGGCGATGGCGTGAATGGGAATGCCTTCGCGTTTGAAAACGGAGAGCACGCCGAGGTGCGCCATGCCGCGAACGCCGCCGCCGCCCAACGCCAGCCCGATTTTTGGCGTCCCCGGCTTTGTAAATTTTTTAAAAAATTTTCGAAGCAGTTCAATCATCGTGTTCATCCGCGTGATCGGTGACAGTTTTGATCAGCCCGGTCGCCGGGCATTGATTACACTCAAATTGCAGCGTGATGTGATTGATCCCGAATTGACCGGATAATACGCGTTCAATTTCCTCCCGCAGCGCCTGGCTTTGGCTGATCAGCATGTCATCGACATTGACATGCGCTTCAAAATGAACATCGTTTTCGCCGATGGACCAGACATGCACATGATGTAAATTCTGAACATGCGGCAGGTTTTCCACCGCTTTTTGAATGTCCGGCAGCGATAAATCCGACGGCGCGCCCTCCATTAAAATATGGGTCGCTTCGCTGAGAATTTCAAAACTTTCCTTGATAATGTAAAAGCCGATCAAAATCGTCAGCAGGGGATCGATCCAGTAAATGTTCCGGTAATAAATCGCCAGGCCGCCGAGGATGACAGCGACGGATGAAACGGCGTCGCTGAACAGATGCAGGTAAGCGGATTTGATATTCATGCTGGAAGCCGCATCCTTTCGCAACAGCAGCGTGCCGGTCACATTCGCGACCAGCCCGATGGTCGCCACGAGGGTCATCAGTCCGCCGGCCACGGTTTCCGGTTCGAGGAATCTCGAAACCGCTTCGTAAAACAGGTAGATGGAAATCATCACCAACACCGCGGCGTTGATGACGGCGGCGAAAATTTCCGCGCGTTTTAGCCCGAAGGTGTGGCGATAGGAATTGTCGCGCCGTTTTAAACGAATGGCGATGTAGCTGATGATGATGGAAATGCCGTCGCTGAAATTGTGCAGCGCATCGGAAATCAGCGAAAGGCTGCCGGAAATCACCCCGCCGATGATCTCGGCAACCGTGATCGTGAAATTCAGCAGCATGGTAATCAGCAGCCGGCCGCCGGAGGGCGCAGTGTCGTGCGTATGTCCGTGATGGTGACTCATTGGGGCGTTCCCATTCATCTATTTGTTCACAGATCTCTTAGCGAAATACTACTGTGAAAGCAGCCATTGTTTTAATATTTTTTGGGGCGTTATTAGACCGAGAATATCCCCGGTGGCGTTCAAAACCGGTAATTGATTCAGGGAGAATTTTATCATTAATTTGAGGGCATGATCTACTGTGTCATCCTCAGTG
>CAYVDX010000216.1:0-6392 GCA_964450485.1 uncultured Calditrichaceae bacterium | reverse complement strand
ACCGTCGCAGTCAACCAATGACGACGTTTACGCATCATTCTATAACAATGAAATCGGGTTGTTCACGGTTGGCGGATTTTACAAAAACATAAAAGATTTAATTTTCAACCCGGGCAGCATTGCCATTATTGACGCCGCGACGTACGGACTACCGGAGATCGAAACCGGGAAAAGGATTCTGACAACGGTCAACAATAAATTTCCGGTTAAACTCTACGGCGCCGAGATTGAATGGCAAACCCATTTTTGGTATTTGCCCGGCGTTCTGAAAGGGTTGATCCTGAATGTTAATTACACCCACGCCATATCAGAAGTTAAATATCCCCGCAATGTGATTGAGTCTAAATTGCTGAATGAGCCGCCCTGGGTGGTGACGACGAATATCGATACGTTTTACACCGACCGGCTGATTAATCAACCGGATAATATTCTGAACATGACCCTGGGTTTTGATTACAAAGGTTTCTCAAGCCGGGTATCAATGTTGTTTCAGGATGATATTTTTAAACGAAATAATTTTTGGCGAAAACACCGCGGCACTTCAAGCGCATCCACGCGCTGGGATATCTCCCTGAAACAAAAGCTCCCGTTTGACGGTTTTGAAATGATCGCGAATTTTAACAATATTTCTTCAGCGATTGACAAGGATATTAATGTCGGAACCGGTTTTCCGCTCAGGGAACAGGATTACGGAACGACGGTCGATATCGGACTTCGCTATCGGATAAAATAAACATCAAAATTATTAGTGCAAGAAGTACTAAGTTCTTGTCACTTCTGTCATGCCCGAAGGCATTTATCGGGCATCCATACGCTTAAAATTCATAGATTCCCGATAGAAACATTCTCCAATGGGGCAGGTTGGGAATGACCAAAAACAAAGGGATTAAGAAATCAGTTTTTGATCCAATAGCTCCATGCCTTACCTCAATTACATTCAAGCTAAAATATTTCATCTGTTGGCAAAACGGAGTTTTTAAGAGAAACGCGTTTCCTCCCGGCGCCTTGCCTGTGATGTTGTCAGACCGGGATGGATATCCCTGAAATTGTTACCGGCAAATTTAACGAATGATGATTTGTTCAGCGCTGGATTGGCTCCGCAATCAATCCGTCCATCCCCAAACAGCCCGCGCTTCGGGAAAGAACCCAATAATCCATAAATATTCAATAACTAACAAAAGGAGGAGATATTTGAATAGGTATATTTCTGTTTCGGTATAAGGTTTTAACGCTAAAATAATGTCTGTCTGTAAAGCACCCCGGGTGATCACCCCGATAAAAAAATCGGGACGCCGGATGAAAGGATATCCTCAAAATCTTCGGGACGAATTTCCCTGGCTTTAGACTCAGGGTTTTATGGATTGACAAAGTTTCAATTTTCACTACAGAAGGAGATATTATTATGAAGCAGTTTTTTTATTTAATGTTCTTTTTTGCGTTAATGATTGCCGTCGTGGATAACAGTGTTTATGCCCAGGCAGATACTGTTCTGGTGCCGCAAGCTATCAATGGTGACCCTTTTGGGGCGATCAACAAATTTATCGGCGGCGACACAACCGCAACGGGCGAACGAAATAATCCCGACCGCTATTACAAACTGGAACGCGACAAGATTTATTTTCTCAGCGGAACATTGATTGCTGATTTTGACCTGAGAATTATTGCCGATAAACCGGATGCAACCCATAAGCCGGCTGTTTTGGCGCAGGGCGTCCTGGCGGATGGGTCAAGCCTGGTTGTGTTTGTGCAGTGTTTACAAAACGCCATGTTTAAGAATATCTATTTTCAAACATCCCAGCCCACCGGTATCGGCGAATCGACGATTACCGTCCAGCAGCTCCATAACGATGGAAATTATATGTATGACGGCTGCTTGTTTGAGTGGGGGTTGTGGCTGACCATCGGAAACTGGGCGAGCAATACCAATACCACCATTAAGAACTGCTATTTCAGAAATGTTGAAAATGCGACATCGCAATGGAACGGCAGAGGCATTAGTTTCCAGAATTTTGACCAGGACACGGTCATTATGGTTAACAATACATTCTTCAATCTGAACAGCTTTATTCTTCAAGGTCAAAGGAATTTGATGAAGTATGTAAAATTTGAGCATAATACAATTGTTAATTCCATCAAGTGGCCGGTGCAGTGGGAATGGCAGGTTAACGCTGATTTCAACGATAATCTTTTTTACAATGTTCACAGCATGGGAGAGTTTCCATCGGATAAAACCGGGCAGGACATTGATGGTCTGGCATTTGGGATATTTAACATGGAATTGCTGCCGAAGCTGTTTACGGATACATTGGGGTACCCGGAAGCGGATCGCATCGTAAACCTGCATAATAACAATTGGTTTTATACGCAGGAAGTAACGGATTATTGGAACAGCATCGACAGCCTTGAAGGCGAACCGTTTATGAATAGCCGAACCCAGGGCATGTTTGACGATGACGCCGGACGCCCGTTTTTAAGCGAGCAGAATACCATGAATTTGGATCCGGGTTTTGGTGACGCCGGAGATCCGGCTTCAATGGTTCAGTGGGTCAAAGATTTGCGGGACGGTATCGAAACGTCGTATTGGGGATATGACCCGGATGGCGACCGATTTGGGATAACATGGCCGCTGCCCGAAGATTTAAGTTATTCGAACGCAACGCTTTTAACTGCCGCCGCCGGCGGTTTCCCGGTTGGCGACTTGAATTGGTATCCGGGTAAAGTCGCTGAATGGGAAGATTTTGTCACCGGCATAGAATCCACCGGCGACGGGGTACTGCCCGCCGAATTTACGCTGGAGCAGAATTATCCAAACCCGTTCAACCCCGGCACGCTTATCGAATTCAGTTTGTCTAAGGCCGCGGCGGTAACGTTAACCATTTATAATACCCTGGGGCAAAAAGTGACCACGCTGGTAGATAAAAAACTGTCCGCCGGTTCATTCCGTGTTGACTGGAACGGCAGGAACGCAGCCGGGAACAATGTTGCCTCGGGAATTTATTACTATCAACTCCGGGCAGGCGATTTCAGCGCTTCCCGCAAGATGATTTTGATGCGATAAACGCCGGAATTTCCTGTATTCCTCGTTCTCATCCCAAAACGATGGGATGGGGGCGAGGATTTTTTTTAGCAGTTGCGTTGTATTTGCTTCAAAGGAAACACTAAATATGACCAAGACTCTGTTCCTTTTATTTGTTGCCATAAATTTTCAGTTATTATCGGCTGCGAATTATTACATTGATCCGCAAAACGGCTCGATGAATAACGACGGCACATTTGCATCGCCCTGGAGCACCCTGGACAGCGTTATGCAGAGCCACTCCGCACTATTCAACGGCGGCGATACCCTGTTTCTGCGAACCGGGTTTCACGGCAACACCGTGTGGGTCGGCGGAAATCCGGCAGCGGCCATTACGATTATCGCCCAAAAAGATCACGAACCGCTACTGCTGAATTTGATCATCGCCGGGTCAAATTGGGTGCTGGACGGATTGAGTTTCTCCCAGGAAGGCAATGACGGCGTCGGCATTCCCGGGACATTTGACAACGGCACGCATTTGAGTTTTGGGGCAAACGCCCGAAACAATGTGGTAAAAAATTGCAGTTTTTTTTCCACAAAAGACGCTTCCGGCTGGTCGGTTTCCGATTGGCGCGGTAATGTGTGGAGCGGCATTTTTGACCACGGGAAAAACAACCGGATCATCAACAATTATCTTTTTAACATTGCCTATGCCATCCAATTAGCCCAGGAATGCGACTCCGCGGTTGTCAGCGCAAACCTGATCGATCATTTTTCCGGCGACGGCATCCGCATCGGCGGCGCGGATGATTGCATTGTCGAATACAACATCATCAAAAACAGCGTTGAACTGGACGCCAATCCACAGGACGGCAATCACGAAGACGGCATACAAGCCTGGGATTTCGACGATGGTTTGAACGGCCTGGTCGTCCGGGGAAATTATATTCTCAACTACGAATCGCTCGACCAGCCCTTCCGGGGAATTTTGCAGGGCCTCGGTTTTTTTGACGGGTTTTATAACGACTGCATCATCGAAAACAACATCGTCGTCGTGGAGCATTGGCACGGTATTTCGTTGTTTGGCGCAAAAAACTGCCGGATTATCAATAACACCGTGCTTCCCAATCCCGGGGGAAGCGCGGTTGCCGGGCCGCCCTGGATCGGCATTTTCAGCCACAAAGACGGCAGCGCAAGCACCGGCAACATCGTCCGCAATAATCTTTCGACGAGCCTGTCGCTGGCCCCCGGCAGCAGCAGCCACGATCACAACGTGAGCGATGCGCAGGCAAGAAATTTTTGCGAGGATTACGACAGTTTTAATTTTCATCCCAAAGCCGGGGTTTCGCTGAACGGCAAATCCATTATTGATACCGGCTCGCCGGATTTTGCGCCGGCGATTGATTTTGACAACATTTCGAGACCGCAGGGAGCAGCCTTTGACATCGGCGCGTACGAATTCAACGATTCTCTCACGGCGATTCAGCCGTTTAGTGATAATGATCCGCAAAATTATAATCTCTATCAGAATTATCCCAACCCGTTCAATCCCGTCACATTTATCCCGTTTGATTTAAATAAAGCCGCTGCTGTTACGCTCAGCATTTACAATGTGACCGGACAACAAATCACGACATTGATGAATAAACGATTGTCCGCCGGTTCCTATACCGTAAGCTGGAACGGCACATCCGCCGCCGGAAAACCGGTGGCGAGCGGACTTTATTTTTACCGTTTGAAAGCGGGCAAACGGTCTTTAATCGGCAAAATGCTTTATCTGAAATGAAAACAATGAAAAAAGAACAGATCAAAACAAAATTTCACGATATTTTGGCATACTCGGTTGGTGAGGGCGCGAATTCCCTGGTGATGAACGGCATTTTCGGGTACGCCATGCTCTACTACACCGAAGCGCTGGGCCTGGGCTATAAACTGGCCGGAATAGCAATGGCGGTCGCCACTTTTTGGGACGCCATCACCGATCCGTTAATGGCGTATGTAAGCGACAACACCCGGAGTCGTTTCGGGCGGCGTCACCCCTATTTATTGCTCGGCGGTATTCTTACGGTAATTTGCTTCTACTTTATCTGGGCGGTCCCGGAATCGTTTCGCGCCGACACGCAATTGCTTTTTTGGTACCTGGTTGGCATGAACCTGCTGCTAAGGACGGCAATCACGATATTCGGCGTGGCGTATGGGGCGCTCGGGTTTGAAGTATGCACCTCCTACGATGAGCGGGCCAAACTGCAAGGCGTCAGATTTGCATTTAACATGGTCGTCAACCTGGCGGGTCCGGCGTTGGCCTGGAGCTTGTTTTTTAAAGATCCCATCGATGGGACAATGGCAACCAATATTGTCGGCAATTATGTGAACATGGGCGCGGCGTTTTCAATCGTCAGCTTGCTTTTTATATTGATTGTCGTCTTCGCCACGAAAAAATATATTGTTGACAGCCGGGAATTCACCGAAATTAAGCGCTTCAAATTTAACCTGTTTGTCGGTTATTTTCGCGATATTATCAATGACAAATATTCGCGTATTGTCTTTCTTTTCATGCTGATTGTTCAGACCGAGATCGCCCTGTTTGCCTCGTTGCAAATATATGTTTATGTTTATTTTATGGAATTCTCGGCAACGTTTAAAACGATTGTGCACGGCTCGACGATGGTGGGATTTGGCTTGGGATCGGCCATGGTGCCCTTTTTGGTGAGAAAATGGGAAAAAAAGCAGGTTGTGCTGCTCGCGGTTATTACGAGCGTTGTTTGCAACATTATTTTACTCCTTTTGTTTGTCACCCGCTTTCTCCCCACGGATATGATTTACATGACCCCGGTTGACAGCGCCTTTTTGCCCGGGGTTGAAGTGCCGGTTTCCATGCTGATTTTTATGATTTTTCAAGCAATCTATTGGATGGCAAATGGCGTGCTGGTGCCGGTAGCGTTCTCCATGGTGGCGGATATCTCCGAAGTCGGTAAATACCGCACCGGAACGCTCAAGGATGGCGGATACGGCGCCGCGATGACCTTTGTGACCAAAGTGGCGATGTCCATCGGATTGCTGATTTCAGGGTATAGTTTGAGTTGGATCGGCTTTGTCGAAGGCAGTGAAACACAGTCCGCGGCGGCAATTAACAATCTTGGCGCGGTTACGTTTATCGCGGGCGCGGTTATTGCCGTCATCGCCATGATGGCAATGACCAAATATCCGATAGACCGCAAATTCATGGGGAGGGTGAAAGCGGCGCTTGCCGCGCGAGAACGCGGACAGGAAATTGATTTGAATATCTAAGCCCGGTTTGCAAAATCGTACTAACGATCTCAATACACGACAAAAATTAAAAACGCCCCGCCAAACACCCGAAACTCATGAAAGAATT
>CAYVDX010000215.1:0-6410 GCA_964450485.1 uncultured Calditrichaceae bacterium | reverse complement strand
AAACAAACAAATTTAAATCCAGACATTATCTCGAATAATAGTGTGTTTTCAATTTATTGGTGCAACACAAATACCAAACAAATTACGCGACTGTGTTTTCCGGAACAATTTTCTGTCATTAATTTTCAGTACCGGACACTTTTTTTAGAATCCCAAAAGTGTTTCATTCCCCGATGGTCGGGATTTTCAACCCGCATGTTTTTAGCGGGAATCTATTACGCTGAGCATCGAAAGGGATCCCGGCGCGCCGGGATGACAAATCTGCAAAAAATTGATCTAATTAAAAAAACTGTTCGGTACTGAATCATTAATTATCGATTTCTTACTGAAAAAAATCAGCACAAAACAAATCTTTAAAGCTCACAACTTAATACAACAAGCATTCATTCACAAAAACAAATTTATGTTTTATCCCGATAAAAAATGTTGTAAGTGAGGCAAAAGATTGCTATTTTTCAAAAAAGGGAGGCGCATTGATATTATGAAATATGCAACGTTTGTAACAGAAGTTCAACCCGAAAAAACAGTTAGTATCCCCTCGGAAGTTTGCGAAAAACTTCGCATCGAAACGGGTGATCGCATTGAAGTGTCCATCAAGAAGATCAAATCCAAGCGACTCGATTTGATGTTAGCCGAAAATCCGCTTTATCGATTATTGGATATTTCCAGTGTAACCAACGATGGCGATGAGGTCGCATGAGAATATTTATCGATCAAACGGCGTGGATGCATTTACTGGATTCCAAACTTCCTCGACATCCCGCGGTTGCCGAGGCGTTTAACCGGGCGTTGACCAATGGCGATAATTTTTTCACACACAACATTGCCGTCGGTTTCGCGCTTAGTGAAATTAAACGCACCTGTGGCACGGAAAAGGCAAATAAATTTAATGAAATCATCGAAGAAGCATACACCGGCGCTCATCTCAGCATCCTTTGGGTCGGCCGGCGCACCCAAAAAGACGCCATTTGGATGATGCGAAAAAACCCGGAATTGCAGCTTGATGTGTACGATTTCGCCTGCTGTACGCTGATGAAACGACGACGAATCAGAACCATAATGACAACCAAAATCGCATATAAACAACTGCAACTCAATGTAATTCCAGCGGTGGGAGATTAATCTGTAAATGCTCGATTCATCGCAAAAAACCGTCTTTATTTGCGGCGGAGACGAATTAGCCAGCGCAACGGCCGTCAAGCTGTTTAACAGCGGATTTGATGTATTGCTGGCGGCAAGCGATGACGAAAATCTATTGAGATACCATCTTTGCCTGGGCGATACGCTTGTTTCGGGTCAAAAAACAATTGAAAATGCAACGGCAACACTCTTATCGGATGAAATCCTTGGAGATCCGGGACTAAAATCACCCGAAGTAAAATTTACAAAAGCGGTTTATTACGCCTTCCGGGACCGGCGTATTCCGGTGATTCATCTCTCTGAACTGGCGCAGGCGATTTCTTTTATTTCTCCGGGAATTATCATCAATTTTTATTCAAAACGACTCTCACCGGTGTCCATCGACGATGCGCCGCTGGTCGTCGGCATGTATCCGCTGCACAAACCCGGCGTCGATAGCCACGTTGTTATCGATTCCCGTCTAAGCTTTTTTTTAGGCCGCGTTTATGCGCCAAACTGTCAAATTCCGGATGATGATCAACGCCAGCGTTTTTTTCATCAACCTTTTGCTTATTGTCAAAGCCCGGTTGGCGGCGTCTGGCTGGCGCTCAAAAATATCGGCGACCCAATTGCATATAACGAAGCATTGGGCAAGGTCGAAGGCATCGAAATCCGTTCTCCGCATGACGGACAGATTTGGGGGATGACCCACAGCGGCAAAATGATCGAACCGCGCAGCAAAATCGCCATGATTTTCCAGGGAAAACCCACGCCACAGTTTCGTTACCTGGGTTTCAAAGAAAATACGATTGCCGGCGGCATATTGGAAGCGATCTTGCAGTATGCGATGATATAATATCGCCCCCGACGTTTTAATACCTGCCACAATTTAATAAACCCGCCACTTTTTCCCGATCCATTAATCCACTGATTTTGAGCGACTTATCGTTATTTCCCGTTACTCAAAACGCGTTTTGTGGCACTGTTTCGGCGTCAGTATAATGTGCGAACAGCAACCACTAACCACTTGTTTAATATATACCTGTAAAAGATATAGGTTTTTTGGCAAAGAATTTGAACACTCTAAATGCAGAAATGATTTACAAAAACAAAAAATAGCGTGATATAAACAAGGAGATGATGATGAAACACTTAAGCTTGTTATTATTCTTTTTATCGGGGTTTACAATTTGGGGATATGCGCAAAATGGCTGGAAATTAGACAAAGCACATTCATCGGTGGAATTTCAAGCGGAGCATATTGTGGTGATAAATGCGAAATACAACGATGATGATGATTATCCGACGGTTGGGGTTACCGACGGAAAATTTAATGAATTCACTGTAAATTTTAAGCAAGGCGAACCAAATCTTACCAATAGTAAAGTCGAAGCAAAAATTGCTGTAAACAGTATTGAAACCGGCAGCGCATTCCGCGATGCACATCTAAAATCCCCCGATTTTTTTAATGCGGAGAAATACCCTTTTATCACCTTCAAAAGCGCATCTTTTGACAAAATTGGCGAAAAGGATTTTATCATGAAGGGTCAATTGACCATTAAAGGCATCACCAAGGATGTGTCAATGGCAGTTGTTCTCAATGCAATAACGGGTGATGACTCGAACTACATTTCGTTTACGGCCTCGACGATCATTGATCGCTTTGACTATGGATTGAGATGGAGCGACCTGATCGAAAACGGTGGATTTCGGGTTTCTAATTTCATTAAAATAAAAATCCAGGCAAACTTTGTGAATGATGCAAAATCATAAAAACCGGACAATTTCATTCGTTTTTTTAAAAATAAAAAAATAGCGGGCAGGCGCTGACCTTCCCCTACAAACAAAACCGGAGATTTATTTTGAAATTACGTTTGAACTTCAAGATATTCGGGACTCTATTTTTCACGCTTTTCTTTTTATCCGGCTTTCAACAGGCGTTTGCCCAGGATGAAGAAGCGACGACCGACGATGAAATTGTCTGTCATCCCGAGCGCCTCGCCACGCCTTACGACGCGGCAAAAAATGACTCAATTGATGCGAATCAACTCAATATTTTGTATGACTACGGTCGTGAATACTACAAAAAAGGACAATATGGCGGAAAATTAAGCAATTTTAGAAAAGCAATCCCATTTTTTTGGAAAGTCGTCATTAATGACAGAGGGCGTCATTTTAAAATTGTCTATTCAAAGCTGGTGGACTGCTATTTAAAAACCGATCAGGTTGATAGTGCGCTCATCGCGATTTATCGCGGTCTTGAAGTATATCCCAATTACGCGACCCTGCATTATCATGCCGGGCAGCTCCAAAAGGCATTGGGAAAAACCGCGTGTGCGATTCCGCATTATGAAGCATTGGTAAGGGCTAAAAATCAGAAGCCGGAAGCGCTCAAAAATTACTGGGCGATCCTGGCAAAACTGTATCAGAAACTTGATGACGACCGCTGTATTGCCGCACAGCAAAAGGTCATTGAGCTGGATCCGAATGACGTTGAAGCGGCATCGATGCTGGCAAAAATGATGGAATACTTTGGACAGGATCCGATCAAAGCATTGGAACAAGCTTTTTTAAAAGATACAACGATCGTATCCAATGCGCGGCAATATGGCCTCGCGGCGTACGAATCCGGTAATTACCAAAAGGCAATTCGGGCGTTTCAAGCGGTGCTTGCCAGCGATCCCAAGAATATTGAAGCCATGAGCTATATCGGACGATCTTATGAAAGCATGGACCGGCTGAACGATGCAATTTCGATCTACAAAAAAATTATCAACATCGATCCGAATCGCCTGAACACACTATGTTCCATTGCGATGGTTTATGCGCGCAAAAATGATTTTCCCACGGCAAGATCGTATCTCCACCGTGCACTACGAAAGGATGTAAATTATGGGCTTGCATACATGGTTATGGGCGAAATTTATGAAAATGCGGTCAACGATTGCTCGAATAACCGGAAGAAAAAAGGCTACACTTATGACGACAAGCTGGTGTTCGAAATGGCGCGCAAAGAATATCGCAAGGCAATGAAACGAGATCCGAATATGGCTGCACAGGCTCAGAATCGTTTTGAACTTCTGGAACCGTTTGTGCGAACGCAGGCTGATATTCACATGCACAGTGGGCGGAATACCCTTAAAGACCCCTGCTATCGTTGGATTTCTCCCAAAGTTCAATAAAAGAATCTTCGCTTTTGGCGCGGGATATACTTAAACGCGGTTCATTTCTTTCTGGATAATGGGCTGCGTTTTTTTTATTGATTCATTTTCCCGAAAACTTCTTCCAGGAGTCGGGCAGATATTTTCAAAAAATCGTGCTCGGTAACAATTCCGATCAGCCGCCCGGATTTTACAACCGGCAGGCAATCAACCTGGTGTTTTTGCATGATTGATACCGCTTCAATGGTTGACATCTCCGGGGTAACACTGACCGGATTGGATATCATAATAT
Organism: uncultured Calditrichaceae bacterium; assembly: GCA_964450485.1. Lineage (GTDB taxonomy): Bacteria > Calditrichota > Calditrichia > RBG-13-44-9 > J075 > JACKAQ01. The sequence goes on along the minus strand of CAYVDX010000215.1, from coordinate 1,838 downwards.
CAGCGGCGCTTTTCATATTTTCTTTTTCCGGACAACCGGACGCATAATATTTGATAATCCGCCCGGAAGTGATCAACCCTAACAGCTCGCCCTCCTGCCCTTCAACCGGGATATGGTGGATATTTTTCCACTTCATAATATTGATGACCAGGTCGATCAAATCATTTTTCCGGACTGTAAATAAATCGGTTGACATCATTTGTTCAACCCGCCCGAATTTATTAATCCAACTACCGGCTTCTTCTATTTTTGCAAGTGACCATTCATGCACAGGCTTCCCCCTTTTTTGTCGCGAGACAATGCCGGCAGTAATGGCAACCAGCGTTTCGTCTCCGTAGCCCTTTTCCTTAAGGCTGTTAAATGAATCCAACATCCACCGCGAGCCGGTTTTTTGCAGCCGCGTCCGCGCTTCGATGATGTCCAAAAAGCGGGTTCTGTCCTTGGAATCGATCGTCGCTTTTTTTAATCCCTCGTGGGCGATTGGCAAAAGCGCTTTTAAAATCAGTTCACGCGCCGGGATTCGTTTGTTTCCAAGCCAGCAAAACCGCGTGTCCAGAGCGTTTCGCGCAGCATTCACAAAATTGTCCACAGCGTGATCAAAATCTATTTTGTCGGGCAAATTGCGATACTCATCCGGCAACCCGTGCATCAATCCGAACCAGAAAGCTGCGTTGGCAATTTCGTCCACCACGGTGGGACCGGCCGGCAGCACCCGGTTTTCAATCCTCAGATGCGGCACGCCTCCGGAAACACCGTAGCAAGCGCGGTTCCAGCGATAAATCGTCCCGTTAAAAACTTTCAGCGCAGTTAAATCGGGAATTTTTCCGGATTTTAGCATCTGTAGTGAATTCTCGTATTTATCGGTTAAAAGCAACAGGCGAAACCGGGATACGTCATCCTGAAAAATCTCCAAAATAGAATCGCGTATCCACTGGTCCGAAAAGGAAACCCGTCCCCTGCCCCGCCGCAAATGATGCGACAAATTGCGCGTATCAATGGCTTGCTGAAAAAGGGCGATGCGGGTCTCTTTCCAGAGCCGTTTGCCAAAGAGCAACGGAGAATTTGTCGCCGCCGCCAACACCGGCGCAGTGATCAACTTGGAAAAATTATACGCATCGATAAAATCGTCCGGCTTTACCTGGTAATGAATCTGAAACGATGTGTTGCAAAATTCAAATGATGGGAAATCCTGTTTGAATACCAACTCATCCGTTCCCTGGATGTGATACTCAAACGGGCCGCCGCGCATTCGCTGCAAGCTGTTGAATAACGCCTCGTAACGCTTCATCGGGGTCATGTTGTCAATTTCAATGTCAATGGTTCGGATGGATGGGACGATGCCGCACAAAATAATATCCGCGTTAAATTTGCGAACAACTTTTTCAACTTTTTTCAGCAAGCGTTTTAAATCTTTTTCCATTTGACTTAAACACCCGCCCGTAAAAACCAGGGGATCCATGTTGAATTCGATATTGAAACGCGCCAACTCCGTAGTGAATAACGGATCATTCAGCTCCGACAACACCTCCATGATTAGCGGCGCCGGCCGCCAATACTGATCCACCATGCAAAGTTCTTGTTCCGCCCCCACCCGAGTGATGTCCGATTCAATCATTCCGCGATTGATCAACATTTCCAACGCGCGAATATCTTCCAATAATGCATGGGTAAACTTTTTGACGGCGTCCGCATCTACCGCTTCCCGTACGTTTAAATCTCCCATAAATCTTTCTCCAAAATCCTGTTTCAATCCCCCGAAAACCTGCTTCGTTCGATATTCAGTATTCAGTACCGGACACTTTTCATTAACACCGCCCCGGAACGCCGGGGCGGTGATT
>CAYVDX010000214.1:0-6419 GCA_964450485.1 uncultured Calditrichaceae bacterium | reverse complement strand
TTGATTGTTTTAACCGCGCTGTTAAAATTATCAGCAAAAAGGTTTACGCGAATTTTTTTAATGACCTGTTTTGCCGGTACGCTTGCCCCTTGGTAGCTAACTTTTTGGTCAGGATTCAATGCCAAAGCCTTATTAAAGGCTTGGTTCATTTCCGCATAGTCTTTTTTGTGCTCTCCATTTAAAAATCCCCAATAAAACCATGCTTCAGCGTTTTCGGGATACGCTTTGATGGCTGCCTCCGCGGAAGCGAAAGCATCGTTATACTGCTGGCGCTGAATATTCAGCACGGTTGTCTCCAACTCACGTGGGCGACAGGCGCTAAGTAATATTAGCCCGATCAATGACATCCACACCACTTTTCCTACAGATTTACGCATACTCTTTTCTCCTTTAAATTATGTTTACGGAATTTTGGATTCAAAATTTTTGTAATTACTTGATTTTACAGTTTTTAGTCAATCCTGCTTACCTGTTGAATGTTTTTCGAATATTCTCATCAAACGGCGGATAAACAATGCCTTTTTCCGTGATCAGTCCGGTAATTAGTTCGGGAGGCGTAACGTCAAAAGCAGGGTTCCAGCAGGGAACATCCGGCACGGTTATCGGACATTTGTTAAAAACATTGCGAATCTCATTGCTATCACGAATTTCAATGGGGATATCCTTGCCCCGGCTGATTGACAGGTCAAACGTGGAAAGCGGCGCCGCGGCGTAAAACGGAATGTTGTGAAATTTTGCCAAAACAGCCAGGCTGTATGTGCCGATTTTGTTTGCGACAGAGCCGTCCGCGGCAATGCGGTCCGCGCCGAGAATGATCAAATCCACCTTTTTTTGCTGCATCAGGGCGGCGTCCATGCTATCGCAAATCAGTTCAACCGGGATGCCGGCAGCGTGCAATTCCCACACGGTCAAACGCGCGCCTTGCAAAAGCGGGCGGGTTTCATTGGCATAACCGTGAATATTTTTTCCATTTTGATGGGCGCGAAAAATAACCCCAAACGCAGTCCCGATTCCCCCGGTTGCCAGCGCCCCGGTATTGCAGTGGGTTAAAATACGTGCATTTTGCGGGATGACCTCCTGCCCGCTGTCGGCAATGGCTTCACAGCGCCGTCGGTCATCTTCATGAAGCTCGCGCGCCAAATTCAGCAGATCGCTTTTTAACCGGTCAATGTTTGATTCGCGCCGGGCTTGCAGTCTCGTTTTTATATCTTCCATCGCCCAAAAAAGGTTTACAGCCGTGGGCCGGGCGCTGGCCAGGTATTCGATTTTTTTCTGTAAAATGGCAAAAAAATCGTCGCGAGAGCGCGGCGTTGATTCGCACATGCCGAAATACAATCCGTACGCCGCGGCAATGCCAATGGCCGGCGCGCCGCGTACTTTAAGCGCCTGAATCGCTTCAAAAATCTCATCAATGGTCGAGATTTGCAGAAAAATAGTGTTGTCCGGAAGTTTGGTTTGGTCAATGAGCGTTAGTTGGCCATTAACCCACGATAAGGCATGTACCATTTATGTGTCTCTTTATTAAAAATCCCGAAAATTTATGATACGAGAGCAACTAATTCAAGGCCTTTGTGATAATTACTTCATGAAATTGACTGACCGCCGTCAACCTTTATGACTGTTCCGGTGATATAATCGCCGTTTTCGATGAGGAAAGCGACGGCGGCGGCAATATCTTCCGGCGTGCCAAAGCGCTTCAACGGTGTTTTTTTGATCAGCCGCTCCGTCAGCGTTTTGTCAAAATCATCCGGTTCCAAAATGGCGCCGGGCGCAATCGCGTTGACGGTGATGTGCGGGGCAAGCGCTTTCGCCAACCCTTTTGTCAGTGCAACTACGCCTGCCTTGGATACACAATAAGGAATATAGCCGCCCCAAACCCGCTCCGCTGAAATATCGGCAATATTGACAATTTTACCCGATTTCCGGGCCATCATCGTTTCGCCAAAAATTTTACTCCCCCAAAAAACGCTTTTGAGGTTGACTTGCATGAAGTCGTCCCATTGCTTTCCGGTCGTTTCAAAAAACGGCGTCGGGTAAAAAATGGCGGCATTGTTCACCAAAACGTCGATCTTCCCGTAGCGCGACAGCACTTTTTTGCGAATTTTCAACCAGTTCTTTTCCTGGGTCAGATCACCTTCGACGAGCAAGGGCGCGTGCCCGATTTTTTTGATTCCCGCAACCGTTTTACGGGCTTTGTTCCTGTTGGTGTGGTAATGAATTACAACTTTTGCTCCCTTTTGCGCTAATAAAAATGCGGTTGCCTTGCCCACTCGATCGGCGCTGCCGGTGATTAAAATGACGCTGTTTTTGATTTTCATAAGCAATCGTCTTTGATTCAAAGCCAAGTTAAAGAAACAGTGTCAAACATCCAAACCGGAGGACGGTTTGCGCGGTGAAAGTACTTTTGGATTTCCCAAATTCGATCGGGAATCAAGCCGGACACAATCTATGTCGAATATTTGATCAGTGAAAAGACTTTTTTATACCGACAATGTTTTTTAAAATTGCCGCGCGGATATTGACGGGGTCTCTTTTCGGGATAAACAGTATGTTTAAACCGCGGAATTTAAAAAAAAAATGGGTTACGATTGGACGTGAAAACAATAAATAAAGTCGTGATGGTCGTTGACGACTCGGTTGCGACGCGAAAATACATCTTGTTTGCCCTCCGTTCGCAAGGCTGCAAAGTCATTATTGCCCGCGATGATAAAGAAGCGCACAAAAAATTGGGCAAGGAAAAAATAGACCTCGTCATTACCGATTTGTCATTGCCAAACATAGACGGGATCGACCTGGTGAAATCCATCCTGAATCATCCGAATTATGGCGATTTTCCAATTATTGTTATTACGTCGCTTACCCGCGATGAAAACGTTAAACTCCGTGAAAAAATGGGAAAAAATGTTCGCTTAATCCGCCCGTTTGATCGAAAGCAAGTCCAATTTGAAGTTGCAAAATTATTGTAAAAAAGATTCAAGCTGTGATTGAATTGCTTCATTACGTCATTACCGGTAAATGAACGCCGCCCCGCTGTATCTTCGCCAAATTGTCGTAAATCAATTTTTTTAGTTGTTGAATGTGTTTCATTTATGCCTTATTGTTTATGCGACAATCATGAATCATAAAAGAGGCTATTTTATGAAATTGTTGAAATTCATATCACCGTTTTTAATTTTGTGTGTTTTTACAACGTTGTTATCCGCCCAACTAAAGACGGAGGGCTTTGCCATTGGCTTTGGCGGCGGCGGAATTTTGGGCGACACGGATTTCGGCAGGGACGATAAAATCGGCCCGGAAGCCGTTGGCTGGTTGCGTCATGCGCTGATCGGCCCGTTGGAAGGGCAAGTCACCGGCCAGGCATTGGGCGAACTGCAACGCGATGACAGCCGGAAATATCGAACCCGCGTCTATTCCGGGGATTATCGTTTACTGATTCGCCCGTTTTCGGGAACGGTGTTCAGCCCGTATGTTTACGGCGGCATTGGCGGCTTATATTATGATGTAAAAGAGCAGCCCGCGAATGCAAATCCCGCATTAGCGACGGATGGCTGGGAAGCCTATTCGCCGGTGGGCGGCGGGTTTCAATTGGGTCTGTCTGAATATATTTCCCTGGACTTTAGCGGCGGATACAACTTTGTCTTTTCCGACGCCTTGAATCTTGTCGATGTAAACGGGAATGACGCTTACTTCAATGCGGCCGCCGGGTTGAGCATCAAGCTGCAAAGCGGCGCCTCGGATTCTGACGGCGATGGCATTAGCGACAAGGTGGAAAAGCGATTGGGGACCAACAAACACGTAAAGGATAGCGACACCGATGGGCTTGACGATGGCGACGAATTATATAAATACCGCACCCATCCCTTGCGAATCGATACGGATAACGACGGCTTGAATGATCGCGAGGAAGTGCTGGATTACCAAACCGATCCACGCAATCGAGATAGCGACGGCGACGGCTTGAGCGATTCGGAAGAAGTGTTTAACTACCGAACCAACCCGCTCAAAAAAGATTCTGACGGCGATCGTATAAGCGACAAGGATGAAGTGTCAATTTCGCGAACCAACCCCAATAATCCCGACACGGATGGCGACGGGCTCGACGACGCCGCGGAAATCACCAATTTCAAAAGCGATCCGTTAAAAACCGACACCGACGGCGACGGCTTGAGCGACAAAGAGGAAGTAGAAACAACCCATACAAATCCAACCCGAACTGATAGCGATGAAGACGGTCTCAACGATGGCAAGGAAGTACTGTCATATCAAACGGATCCGTTGATCGCCGATACGGATAGCGGCGGCGTTGCCGATGGCGAAGAGGTCAAGCTGAACCTCGATCCGCTCGATCCCAAGGACGATGATCAATTGTTCAATGTCGGCAATGTCGGTGACAAAATTGTGTTGGAAGGCATTTTGTTTGCGACCAACAGCGCCCGCATTTCGCCCCAATCACGGGATATTCTCGAAAAAGCCTATCAAACCATGCTGGCCTATCCCGACATGGTTGTCGAAATTCGCGGGTTTACCGATAATACCGGCAATTATTCGTATAATCTCACTTTATCTCAAAAACGCGCCGAGGCAGTACGGCGTTACCTGATTGAGCGTGGCGTCAATCCCGGGCGGCTCATCGCCAAAGGCTTTGGCGAAGAAAATCCCATTGCCTCGAACAGGTCTGCGGCCGGGCGCGCGCAAAATCGCCGCATTGAATTCGTGCGCATTCAATGACCGGTTGAATCGACAGTCATAATATTTTTCTGAAAAAGCGCGTCAAATTTGGCGCGTTTTTTTATTTTTAGTCGCGGCTCCCGTGGCGCGGCGTTATTTCAACCCTTAATTCCCTGTAACGCTGCCAATGTAAACGACAATTTCAAATGTTTTGATACAGTTGGGGTTCGATATTTTTATAAAATTCTGAGTAAATCGGGCTTTTTTCAGTCTCTATTTACCTCAATAAGGCGTGGGTTTTGACGCAATTATCACTACAACTGTAACTATTTTCTACAATTATGATCAAACCTACCGTGGGAATAAAAAATTGATCCATGAACTAAGTCGATTTTTTACAGTTACATAAGATGTGCAGGAAAAAAAATGTTAAAAAAATTGGTACGGTTTTTGAATATTAGTGATTCGTTGCACAACCTTTTAGCAGTCGCGTCGTATGTTAGGGATATATTTTGACAGGAGAGAAATGAGATGAAATTGAAAATCAAAGTGAAAATGAAAATTAAACGCCGGTCATAAGCTACCGGCGTTTCGTTTGCTTTTACCAAAATCGAATTTAAAATACACACAAAAGTAACGCGTTGGTGTGCCTCAAGTTGCAGGCACCTGGGTAATCCAGGCATCCACAAAGCGGCGTCGTTTCAGGCTTTTTAGCAACTGCTCCGCCTCACTCCGTTGTTTAAACCGACCAATCAGCACTTTCCAAATCGAATCTTCCCGGACAACTTCAGCCGGATTTTGTGTTTCGGTCTGAAAAACCTCGCGCAATTTCAACGCTTTTAAAGAATCGCCGGTGGCAAAAACCTGTATGGCGTAGAAAAATTTTTGCTCAAGATCAAATTGCCGTTGCTTGCTGTTTTTTTGATCCTCAAACGCGTTTTTTTCATCCGGCGACTTTGCGATGCGAATATCTGATTCCACAATCCAGGCATTTTTGACGCCGGCATTGCGCAAGCGATCCAAAAGCGCCACGGCGCCTTCCCGGTTATCAAAATCTCCGATCTGCACCTTGTACAAACCACGTTCGCTTTTAAAAACATAAACAGAATCAAAATTTAGTGAGCGCAAGCGCGCGGCAACCTGTTGCGCATTTGCCAACGATGCCCCGGCAAAGGCCTGGCAACGGTAGCCTTTTCCCATTCGGTAGGGACGCGCGGCGATTCGCCCGGCTTTTTTTCCTTCCGCCTTGAGAGTGATGTGTTCCTGTTTATACTTCGCTATCAGTTCAAGAAAACCGCGGTTTTCCAAAAACGATTTCAGGTGTTCCGAAGCTTCCGCTGACTGCGCCCGGGCTGAAAATGGAAGCGCGAAAACAAGGCAAAACAGTGTGCACAAACACACTCCCAACAGGGTAGAATTAAATTGTCGCGATTGGGAAAAGGATTTCGTCAATTTTCTCATTTGCCATTTTGCTAAGTTTAAACAAAAGAAATTTTTGGTCGTCCAAAAAAAGTAATGCCGGCGTTGCGAATCGGGGGATTCCTGCATCCGCAGAGCTTGTCCCGAAACGTCGGGAAATGACAGCTAAGTATATATTTTTACTCTCATTGCCCCCGGCCATCCGGGGCAAAATCTCCTTACCTCACACTCAGCATTAACAGTTTATGACTACCCAATTTTTTACGTTAATAAAACTTTCTGAGCTCAAAATTCGGATAATAAAAAGCCAGAATATTTTTGTAGGTTCTCCC
>CAYVDX010000213.1:0-6444 GCA_964450485.1 uncultured Calditrichaceae bacterium | reverse complement strand
AAATCGGCGAAGGCGGCGTGACTTATACCACAGTGGGACACGAACCGTTCTCCATTCATAATATTCTTGACCAGGATGTGTTGCAGTTGACCAACAATTACAGCCTTTATAGAGGCAAGCACGTTTTTACCTTTGGCGCGAATTTTGAATATTTTTCATTTTTCAACTCATTCAACATTTTCCGTCACGGGTTGTTTGGCTTGCCTTTTGCCGCCACGACCATTTTTTCGTTGGATCAATTTTTTGATGTGACGGACCCCAATAGCCCCAACTTTTTGGACCTTAAATCATTCATTGGCTCGGGGCCATTTAAAGGCGAGAATATCGACGTCGGTCAATTTGCCCTTTATGCCCAGGATGAAATGCTGGTTTCTCCAACCTTCAACCTGACGTATGGTTTGCGGGTTGACTTTCCCATGTATTTCACCGACCCGGTCGCCAATCCCTATTCCACCGGCTTAACCGCGTTGGATGAAAACGGCAACCCGGAAACAGTTGATCAGGCGAACTTGCCCGGCGCTACCCCGCTGTTTTCTCCCCGCGTCGGGTTTAACTTTGACGTTACCGGCGATCGTTCCACGCAATTGCGCGGCGGCAGCGGAATCTTCACCGGGCGCATTCCTTTTGTCTGGATTGGCAATGTGATATCCAACCCGGGCGCGAATCCGAATCTTTTCCCCGGCATCGATGCATCCGCGATTCCCGAAGATCAAAAAACCAGCGATGACGCCGTGTTGCAACAATCATTTGATCTCAACGCCATGGATCCCGATTTCAAATGGCCGCAGGTTTGGACGACCAACCTCGCCATTGATAAGCGATTGGGCAGCGGTTTGTTAGGCACTCTGGAATTTATTTACAGCAAAGATATCAACGCCATTTTTATGCGAAACGCAGATTTGCCAAAATCGCAGCGTACGCTCTCCGACGGGCGCCCGTTTTATAGCGACGCCCAGGGCGTTCACGAGTTGAACCAGGATTTCGGCGCGGGCATTTATGTCATCGACAACGCCAGTAAGGGTTACAACTACAGCATCAGCGCACAGCTCAGGAAGCAATTTGAGTTTGGATTGAACGCTAACCTGGGCTATACTTTCCTGCAAGCCAAAAACCTGTTCCGCTCCACGGAAATTGCCAGCTTGCTGTGGCAATTTAACCCGGTGCCGGGCAACCCCAACAGCCCTAACCTGAGCTTTTCGGAATTTGGGAATCGCCACCGGTTTATCGGCGGGGCAACCTACAGCAAACAGTGGAGTCCCAATGCAACCACGCATTTCGGTCTGGTTGTGGAAGTTGCCGAGGGCGGGCGTCATACCGCGGCTGGCGGCAATCGCTTTTCGTTTATCTACGGCGGCGACGTCAATGGCGACGGCCAGATCAATGACCTGATTTACATCCCGCGCGATCAAAGCGAAATTAATCTTGCGCCGATCACTGATGGCAGTGGAAATGTGTTGGTAACCGCCGAAGAGCAATGGAACCGTTTAGATGCGTTTATCGAGCAGGACAAATACCTGAGCAATCACCGCGGCGAAATTGCCGAGCGTTTTGGCTTGATCAACGATTGGTTTAGCAATATCGACTTGCGGGTTTTGCAGGATTTTTCCTTTAACGTCGGCGCCAAGCAGCATACGCTGCAATTTAACCTTGATGTGCTGAACGTTGCCAACCTGCTCAAGTCCAGTTGGGGGGTAAGAAAAATTCCCAATGTTACGGCATTGTCGCCCCTTCAACTGGTTAGTTTTGATGGCAGCGGCGAACCGGTTTTCAACTTCACCGGCCCGGAAGAAACCTTTATTGACGATCCCGGCATCAATTCCCGTTGGCAGGTTCAGTTAGGATTGAAATATTTCTTCCGGTAAGATCGCGAATCATCCGTTAAATAATTTGAACACCCCGGTCAACAAGGTCGGGGTGTTTTTTTATGGCTGAATTGCCTTGGAAAATGAATTTTTTTGGCTGGAGTCGTCATAAAGAAAAGTCTCCCGGGTATTGAAAATCCCGGGAGACTTTTGAACGTTCTCGAATCAGGTCTGACACAATACTTGCATTATTGGGCGGCTGCTTGTTGGGGCGCTGTCATCGCTGCCGCCTTTTGCCTTTCTGCCTTTAAATAAGCATGAGGATCGTGGTAAATGGCGCCTTCCGGCAGCCAATCCCACATTTCTCCGAGATCTTTTTTAATCATATTCATAAAAAACCGGGGCAGCTCGGTGGTTTCCCGCTCAAAATAAGCCCGAAACTGGCGATCCTCGTCGAGCAGGCGACGTACTTCCTTGTAATATTTTAGCCTGCCAAATCCTTCGGAAGAAATTGCCCGGGTGAAATTCAACCAACGCGGAATTCTGGAAGTGGTTGCCTTCAATCGATTGCCGATGGTGCGCCATGAGAATGAATGTGCGGTTACATCAATGACATGGTCGTAAAATTCCGGCCATTGGTAATTTTTGGGTTTCACATTCATCGCGTGATTGTTGTTCAGGAAATGAAACGGAAATGGAAGCACCCGGTCTGCTTTTTGATATTCAAGATTTAACGGAGCAGCCTGGCCAAAAGCAGAGAGTAAAGAGTATGCCGGAAAAGCCGCCGGTACCAGATCTACAAATTTTTTGGTCAGCTCAAATGGCTCTGCGCCTTCATCGCAATCAAGCCCCATTACAAAATTTGCCTGAACGTATGGTAAATATTTTAAAAGAAGATTTACGTGTTCCGCCACCTTTTGGAGCTTAATGACCCCTTGCTTGCTGCCGGTTTTCGATTTGTTGCCCATGTCATACCAGGATTCGATTCCCGGCAGAATGGCTTTGAATCCATTTAACCGGAGACGCTTCAAATGCGGCTCGGATAGGAGCGACAAACTGCTTTCCGCAATAAAATCAATTCTATCCCGCGGGACAGCTTCTTCAATGGTTTCCATATACTCATTAAAACGGATTCCAAAGTTGGGATCGTGCCAACCCACGCGCGGGCGTTTAAATTTTGTCAGCAAAAATCGCAGGTCTTCTTTGATAACTTCAAATTCCAGGGGTTGATAGGGCACGATTGAGTCAATGCAAAAACTGCATGTGTAGGGGCAACCCATGCTGCCAATCATCGGAACAATTTTGAGAAATGGCGCTTTTTTTAGAGTTTGCTCGATGAATTTCCAGCGTTCCCGAACACCGGGAAGGGATGCCGGCTGCCGGTTTGCTTCTAAATGTTGTCCCAGCGGACGGTGTTGCGAGCAATCTTGCAGCACTTCCCGAATGATCTGTTTGTCAGTAAAACCAAGCACATAATCAAAATACTTCAGGGCGTCCTGGGGATAACATCGCGCATGTGGTCCGCCCAGGACAGTGATTGCGCCTTTCGCGCGAAGCCGGTTGCTGAGGGCGTAGGCTTGTAGCGCCGCCTGGGTGAATGCGCCAATAAAAACAATATCTGAATCTTCGGGAATTTCTTCTACCAGGTTTTCAAAGCCCGTAAAGCAAACTAACTTTACGTCATGCCCTTCCTGCTCACACCAGGTTGCGATCACCTGTGGCATGATGCTCGCAAAATTGGCGTTCATCACTTTGGCCCAGGCTGCCCGGGTCCGGGCTTTGGTCACTAAATCTACAATACAGATGCGGAGTTTCCGCATTTTTACCTCCAGTCAAGAATTTTGTTCAATGGGAGAATCTGATTCCGATGCCTTACCCTGGAAATCATCATCCTTCACACGATAGATTATTGATGAATATACGAAAGTGTTTAGATTTAACAAGGAATATCCCTTGTTGATCTTAATTTTGTTGTCATTTTTCGCTTTTTTTTACATAAAATCCGGTCTAATTCGTCAAAATTATGTAAAAAAGCGGCTGTTCAGCCTTCGAGGCACACTAAAAAAACAAAATGTGTGATTTTTGGTAATAAAATTTTGATACTGAAATACTAAGTTTTGAAACCGCTTTAGTTGGGAAAAAAAACAATGGTTTTCATAGTATGTAGGGATTAAACAGCGTTTAATTTTAAACAAAAAGGCAGAAATATGTTTTTGACAGCCCGATGTCGCACGGGGGTGTGTATGGGGCTGATGTTGGGGTTATTAACCGCTTGCCAGGCAATCACTGTTGAGCGCGGCAACGCATTACCAAATAATCCCGTAAAACCGCCGGCGCGAGATTTGCCGAGAACGCATGAATTACCACGAACAGAAAAATCCGATTCTACAGCTATTGGTTGGGTGGAATATGGAACGGCCGACTATTACTCGGATATATTGCAGGGGAGGTCCACCACCAGCGGAGAATTGTACGATCGGGAAAAGTTGACTGCGGCGCACGCCACATTGCCATTTGGCACGATTTGCCGAATCACCAATTTAGCCAATGAGCGCAGCGTGGATGTGCGCATCAATGACCGGGGACCGCTTCGGGAGGGGCGTATTTTGCATTTGTCGTATCGCGCCGCCCGGGAGCTGAACGCCATTACTGCCGGTGTGATCGATGTTCAATTGGAGGTCATCAAACGCCGGCAATTCTGACGGCTTTTCCGACAAATTTTTAGTTGTCTCTCTTCAAAATTAGCGAATAATGATGTGATTGGGCGCTTGAAAATCCGCTACTTTTCCCACAATAACCGCTGTCTGCACATCGGCTTTATGGAGTTGTTGAATAATTTCTTCGCCCTGCGCTTCGGGAACCGCGACCAGCAATCCGCCGCTGGTTTGTGGGTCAAAAATAATTTCCTGGCGCCAAATCGGTAAGTCAACTTCAAACCGCAAATACTTTTCCACCGATTGACGATTGAAACCGTTTACGCCCGTGCTGATTCCTTTTTCATACATTTCCAATGCTTCTGCCATCACCGGAACTTTTTCCAGTATCATTTCTATTGTTACGCCGGCGCCTTTTGCCATTTCCAACGCGTGACCTGCCAAACCAAACCCGGTCACGTCTGTCGAGGCGTGTACATCGAAACGGCTCAGCGCTTCGGCGGTCGTTTTGTTCAGCGCGGAAATCGTTTGAATACAGGCTGTTAGCGCCTCTGGCGATACCATGTCATTTAAATTCGCATTAAGAATAACGCCGCTGCCGATGGGTTTGGTGAGAATCAGCACATCGCCGGGTTTTGCGCCGCTGTTTTTCCAAATCTTTTTGGGATGCACCACCCCGGTGACCGAAAGACCAAATTTCGGCTCTTCATCCTCCGTGGAGTGGCCGCCGGCTAAAACGGCTCCGGCTTCGGTAATTTTATCCAACCCACCGGCGACGATTTGGTGTAAAATCTCCGGCGCCAATTTATTGACCGGAAAGCCCACCAGGTTCAGACAGGTGATCGGGCGTCCGCCCATGGCGTACACATCGCTCAGGGCATTTGCCGCGGCGATTTGCCCGAAGATAAATGGGTCATCCACCGGCGGCGTGATAAAATCAGCCGTGGTGATAATTGCCAACTCATCCGTCAGGCGATAAACGCCGGCGTCATCCTGGGTTTCGTATCCCACCAAAAGATTCGGATCGCTTTTTTTCGGCAAAGACGCTAATAATTCTTCCAGCCCGACCGGGCTGATTTTGGCCGCTCACCCACAGGTTTTTGCTAAACCCGTCAACGTCTTTTTTTTGAGAAACTTGTTAAACACGATAAAAAAAACACCTGTGTTAGAATGTATTTGTTTTATGCCGTAATTCCATACTGAAGTTTCAGCGCCGGACACTTTTAGGAAAGGGGGGCAAAGGCGGAGCTTTAGGGAAAAATATCGTTACAAAGCCCCGAAAATCGGGGTAAACAATCCGCTGTGTAATGAGAATCGCTCATTTTTGTCAATACTTGTTACATCCCGGAGCGCCGGGATTGCAACACGATTTTCCAAGAAGCTTGTATGGTGACAAATGGCGCTATCTCTGCTTCTAATTCAGGCAATATTGCCCGCTTTTAAAAAGTGTCCGGTACTGATTACTGAAGTATTAATTTAGTTAAAATTGGGGGATTCGCAATGCTTTTTTAGTATTTGTGTAGCATTGATTCATTGAAAATACACTGCTGTTTGTAACAAAGCTTGTACTTTGGCAATGTTAAATTAAGATGTTTTGTAATCATTAACCCCACCCCCAGCCTCTCTCCTGCAAGGAGAGGGGAGCACAAAGTCCCCCTCTCCCTCGGGGAGGGGGGGCTTGTCGAATGACGTAAATTAAAAGACTGCTTTCATCTACGGAGCTAATTTAACCTTCTCAAGGTACATAAATTTACGCGTTTTTGGCGGAATTTTTGTTTGAAACGCCCGTTTTATTGGGGGACGTCGGGTTTTATTCCCCTTGATTTTTTGGTTCTGCTGCCTGTCCCGGTTTTGTCGCAACGGCGTAAACCTTATGGATTTTGCAAGCAAAATCCACGGAATTCCCCGTCCCGGAAAGCAGGCGGTTGCAGATTGGTTGGGAAACCGTTGAAACGGTTCTTGTTTTTTTAAAGTTACGGCGACCACCG
>CAYVDX010000212.1:0-6467 GCA_964450485.1 uncultured Calditrichaceae bacterium | reverse complement strand
TGGTAATACACCCGGCATTGTGTTTTCCAAAATATTGATGCTACACAAATACAATTGATCTAATTAAAAAAAACTGTCCGGTACTGAAAATCGCTTTGAGTTTATCAATAAAAGGTGTGAAAACAAAATAATCCGTAAGACGACTTACAAATTTTTTTGTGGAAAAAAGCGCACTTTTTTGAGTTTGCGCTTGTCTCGTTAAATACCAGGCGATAAACTTGAGAGAATTAAATAAAAAAGACGATTGAAAATGGCTGAAGAAAGGTTAAAATCGTAATTTTACAGGGAACCGATGAAAACCAACCAGAAAATTAAAGCGGCGCTGACCAATGACAATTCGTATCGTTTTCAGCGATTTGGCAAGGCCTATCATCTCAAAATTGAATCCGCGGCGGATCTGTTCAGGATTGTGGAATTGGACGAGGCCTTTTGGGTGGCCACCACCGCGCCCATCGTGACCATCAACGCGGATGCGGTTTTTTTACGCTCGCTCGATAGCGATCGCGACGGCCGGGTGCGCGCGGCGGAGTTGATTACAGCTATCCGCTGGCTGGCCGCGACGCTGGAAAACCGCGATAACATCGACCGGGGCAGCGCTGAAATCCGCCTGGCCGATGTTGCCGCCGGCAGCGAAGACGGGCGAAAAATCCGGGCGTCGATTCAAAAAATGTTGCAGGAAACCGGCGATGACGAAAATCGCGCGGTGTCGCTGTCCGAAGTGCGCCGGATTATCGAGCGTGAAAAAGAAGCGGAATTTTCCGACGCCGGAATTATTTTGCCCGAGACGGTTTCCAATCCGAAAATTTCAACATTTATGGCCGACATTCTGGCAACGGTCGGCGGCGTGGCCCATCCCTCCGGCAAAAAGGGGATTGACGCCAAACAGTTGGAGATATTTTTGGAAGAAGCCCGGGCGTATTTAAACTGGATTACCCAAACCGAGTTGCCCGACGAGCGGGAATCGCGCATCCGTCCGCACGAGGAAGCCTCGGCGCGCGCCTACAAACTTTTTTCGGCATTGGCGCCAAAAATTGATCATTATTTTGCCCTTTGCGACGCCGCCCACCTGGACCCGGAGATCGTTAACCAGGTGAAAATGAACGAGATGCAGCTAAAGGAAATCGATTATACAAATACGCAGGCCGTGGAAAAATTTCTGCGCGACGCGCCGCTGGCCTTGCCCCGGGCGGACCGGGTGCTGGATTTCAAAAACACCATCAACCCGTTTTATGCGGACACTTTGGAAAAATTTCGCGTCGAGGCGCTTCCGCAGGTGTTCCAAAAAACGTTAGACGCGCTGTCCAGGGCGGATTGGGAAACCTTTAAAAAGGAATTGGGACCGTATCACCAGTGGTTTGATTCCCGCCCGGATGTGTCGGTGGGCAAGCTGGGTAACGTGCGGCTGCGGGAGTACATCGAAGACCCCGGCTACCTACGGGAGCTGCGCCGTCTCATCGAAGACAGTCAAAAATCCGCGTTTGTGATCGACAATTTGCGACTGCTGGAAAAACTGATTTTGTACCAGGCGAATTTGCTGGAATTTGCCAACAGCTTTGTGAGTTTTCCGCATCTTTATCACCCCACCGATCGGGCGTTATTTGAAATGGGCACGCTGGTGATGGACGGGCGTCATTTTACGCTGTGCGTCAAAGTGCCGGATCGCGCTGAACACGCCAAATTCAGCAACGCCAGCAACATGTTCGTGCTTTATCTGGAAGTGATCGACGAAGCCAAAAAGTTGTATGAGATTGCCGTGCCGGTCACTTCCGGCGGAAAGGGCAATCTGCAGGAAAATAAATGGGGCATTTTTAAGCACATCAACGGGCGGGAATATCACGCCCGGGTGGTGCAGATCGTGGAAAATCCCATCAGCTTTTCGGAGGCGGTTGCCGCGCCGTTTATCCGGCTGGGTCACGCCATTTCCGCCAAACTGGAAGAGATGTCCATCAAAGCCAGCGAAAAACTCGACTCAACCGGCAGCAAGGCGGTTTCAGAGATAACAAAACTGCCCGAAAAATCCATCACCGCGCCGCCGGCCGCGCCTGAAAAACCGTCCGGCGGCATGGTTGCCGGGGGCGGCATTGCCATTGCCGCGATCGGTTCTTCCATGGCCTTTATCACCAAAACGCTGGCCGGTCTGAGCTGGATGGCCATTCTCGGCAGCCTGTTTGTTATTTTGATGGCCGTTCTGGTTCCCACGGCCATTGTGGCGTTTCTGAAACTGCGAAAGCGCGATCTCAGCAGCATTTTGGAAGGCGCCAGTTGGGGCACCAATGCCCGGATGCGCCTGACCCTTGACCAGGCAAAAACCTTTACGCATTACCCGGCTTTTCCGCCGGGCAGCAAGGGCATTTCCCGCCGGAGATGGTGGGTTTGGGTGATTGGGTTTGGGGTGATTATTGCTGCTGCTTACTGGTTTTTTAGCATTTATTCGTAAAAAATGTTGACAAAAGGCGTACAGATAAATATATTTTATCTATGGTTTATTATCAGTGGAATAAAGAAAAAAATGAACAACTTAAACAAAAAAGAAATATTTCCTTCGAAAGAATCACGACTCAAATTGAGAATGGAAAGTTATTAGATATCGTCGATCACCCTAACAAAGAAAATTATCCCAATCAAAAAATGGTATTTGTGTAGCATCAATATTTTGGAAAACACAATGCCGGGTGTATTACCATTTGATTGATCCGGTTGTTTGTTTTTGGCGGAATTTCTGTCTGAGACGCCCGTTTTTTGGGCGTCGAGTTTAATTCCGCCTTGATTTTTTGGTTCTTTTGTATCAAGACAAAAGAACAAAGACGTTTTTGGACGGTACGAAAGTGCGGATGCGCTTCTAAAGCTGTTAGAGCTACACAAACACAAAAAAATGTATATTGTTGAATATGAAAATTATGCTTATTTAGTCCCATTTGTTCAGGAAGGTGATAAGATTTTTCTAAAAACAATTATTCCAAATCGAAAAGCGACAAAAAAATATTTGAGGTCATAACAATGAGCAAAATTGAGTACTTAGATGCCGAAGAAAAAGCGTTGGTTGAATCGTATGAAAAAGGTGAGTGGCAATCAATTGATAACCTTGAAGAAGAAAAAAAACGGCATGCCCGGTATGCTAAAAATACATCAATCAAAAATAAACGCATTAATATCAGAATAACGGAAAGAGATTTTTTAAGTCTAAAAGAGAAATCATACCAGGAAGGGATTCCCTATCAAACGCTGATTTCAAGCATCTTGCATAAATACCTCAACGGCTCGCTCGTTGAAAAGACGTCATAAATTAATACTCAACCTGGCAAATGGATTTGCGGCCTTCATTTTTTTTTACCGCTGTTCAGTCTTACCATATTTATCATACAACAACCGAATGCCGTCCGGGTAGCCGATGACGGTCAGCCGGTCGCCTTCCTGCAAAACGGTGCGGCCGCGGGGGATGACCATTTGTCCTTTGCGGTAAATCATGGTAATCAGGCAGCCGCCCGGCAGGTTCAGATCGTAAATGGCCCGGTCAATCCATTCCGCCGTGGGCGCGCCGGATTTCATGGTTAACGAAAGATGTCGGTCATCCCGCAGCACCAACTCTTTCAGCTCCTGCTCGTGGCGGGCGGCAAGCCATTGCTTCATAAATCTTTTTTCATCCGCCAGCCCGGCAATTTGCGCCAAAATGCGCAGGTGCTGCCCGGGGTTATCCTCCGGGCTGACCAGGAAAAAGAAGGCATGCACCGGCGTTTTTGTGGCGTCTTTTCCTAAAAAATCATCATCGATATCGATTTCCACGCCCGGAATGGAGCGAACAATCACCATCTCCGGATGAGCAATGTTTGGCAGGCGCATGTGCGGCAGCGCCACCCCATGGGATACCGGCGTTACGCCCACGCGCGTGCCCTGCAAAAATCCTTCTTTCAGGATGTCGCTTTTCCCGGGGATGCGTTTTTCAAATTGCGCCGCGGCTTTTTCAACAATGTCCTGAAAACTCAGCTTTTCCCGCGTGTCGATCAAAATGGAACCGGCGATCACCGCGTCAAACGGGTCCTGATCGCGCAGGCCTTTTTCTTTTAAAATGCCGCGCAATTCCCGATCCAAACCCTCGTAGCGCAGTTCGCCCAGACGGGCAAAAATGTGATAGATAGCGCCATCCCGGACGACTTTATCGCGGGCGTAATAATAATACCACGCCACGCCGATCAGCACCAGACCGAGCGTAAACAGCACCGGCAGCCAGCCCATTTCCCAGATAAAAATGAAGGGTATAATAATGCCGACAATCTGCACCCAGGGATAAAGCGGCGAGCGATAACTCGGATCGTAAGATTCAATCCGGCTTTCGCGCATGACGATGACAGCCAGGCAGCTAAAGGCGAACATAACCAGTTGAAAAGCACTGGCAAGTTTGGCGATTTTGGCCGGATCGAACAAAATCACAAAAATCAATATTAGGGCGACGGTCAGGTAGATGGCGTATTTCGGGGTGCTTCTTGCTCCTAATTTGCCAAAAATCCTCGGCAGCATGTGGTCGCGGCTCATTGCCAGGGGATAGCGCGATGCGCTGAGAATCCCGGCGTTCCCCACGGAGGAAAATGCCAGCACCGCCGCGACGGTCATCAAAACCGCGCCCCAATGCCCCACCATTACTTCGGCGACAGTGGCAACCGGGGTTAAATTTCCGGCCAATGTTTCCGGCGATAAAACCCCGACCATGACTGACGTGCCGGTGAGATAGACAAATATCGCGGTGCCAAACGCTAAAAACATTCCCAGGGGAAGATTTCGCTCCGGGTCTTTGACTTCCTCGGCAATGCTGGCCACTTTTGTCAATCCCATGTAACTGACCACGACCAGACCGGTCGCGGACATAAAGGAATTGAGTTCCTGGTAAAAAATGCCGCTAAAATGCGCTGCTTTGATCTGAAAAACGCCGATCCCCGTAAACCACAAAACCAGCAGCAGCAAGCCGACAACCAGGATGCCCTGGGCAGATCCTGATTTTTTTGCGCCAAACAAATTGATGACGCCGAACAGGATGGCAAAACCCGCGGCAATCGGCTGCATGGGCGTATCCGGCAGGAACAGCGCCAGGTATGCGCCCACCCCGATCAGGGCAAATGCGGATTTCAAAATCAGGGAAACCCAGGTGCCGAACCCGCCGATGGTGCCGATCAGCGGTCCCATGCTCCGGTCTAAAAAGTAGTAAACGCCGCCGGCTCGCGGCATGGCGGTTGCCAGTTCGGTTTTGCTGAACAAGCCCGGCACCAATAATAAAGCCGCTAACAAATAACTCAGCGGCAACGCCGGCCCTGCGCTGGCGGCCGCCAATCCCGGCAACAGAAAAAAACCGGAACTCAGGGTTGCGCCGGTGGCAATCGTGTAAACGTTAAATAACGTTAATTCTTTTTTGAGCTGTTTCGATTTGTCTAATACCGCCATAAAATCCTGCTTTTTTAGTGAGTTATCCGGTTTTGTAATGTAAAAATGAAGTGCAAAATAATGAATAATGATTTGAATTTTTCTTGTGGGTAAACATATTCAAATAAAGAAGATAAATCAAGCGTTTTGTTTGCGCGCCGTTGTTTTTGTTCGATATGCGCCGTTGTTCAAAAATCTTTGGTTAGACGAAAAAGCGCCGCTATATTTATGCGCGATGTCAATTGTCCGGTATTTGCCAGTATCGTTTTGAGTCATAAACCTTGAAGGTTTTTATAAGGCTGTTAGACACGATAAAACGGTTTGGAATGATCAACATATTAAACACCAGAAGGCAAACCTTCAAGGTTTTTCAAGCCGGGGCAAAATTATAAAAACCCACTTTGCGGAAGTCAGGAGGTTAACAGCGATGAGAGTCGGGGATTACGATGTATTTACGTTCAACGCCGGAAAATTCCGTTTGGACGGCGGGGCAATGTTCGGCGTGGTGCCGCAGGTGTTGTGGGAAAAACGCAAAGCGCCGGACGCCCAAAATCGCATCGACATGTGCGCGAATGTGCTGCTGCTCCGCGGCGAAGGGCGCAACATTTTAATCGATACCGGCATCGGCGACAAGTTCGACGAAAAATTCCAAAAAATTTACGCGGTGGACGTTACCGGGAATAACGTTAGAAACGGTCTGGCGAAATTCGGGCTTTCCCCGGCGGATATTTCCGATGTGATTCTTACCCATTTGCATTTTGACCACGCCGGCGGGGCAACGGTTCGCGATGAAAACGGCGAGGTTCGCCCAACGTTTCCCAATGCGAAATACTACGTTTCCCGGCGGCAGTTTGATTGGGCGATGCATCCCTCCCAAAAAGACCGGGCCAGCTTTTTGCCGGAGGATTTTATGCCGCTGCAAACATCCGGGCAGTTGGAACTGTTGGACGAATGCCGCGAAGTTTTTCCGGGCATCGAGCTGCTGATCGCGGACGGGCACACCGTTGGCCAGCAAATGGCGCTGATCCGCGATGACGCCCACAGCCTGTTTTATGCCGCCG